>JAXKHW010000080.1:0-1866 GCA_036549635.1 Collinsella sp.
GAAGGGAGCTTTTCTATGTTTAAACTGATTGCATCCGATATGGACGGCACGTTGCTTGACGAAAACAGCCAGGTGCCTCCCGAGACCTACGAACTGATTCTGGCGCTACACGAGCATGGTGTGCATTTCGCTGCATCGTCAGGTCGTCGCTACGATCGCCTGTGCGAGTTCTTTGCGCCCGTTCGCGACAAGATGGACTTTGTCGCCGCTAACGGCGCCCAGGTCTACGCCGACGGTAAGATGGTAGACCGTGAGGTGTATTCCCACCTGGCGATTCGAAGGCTCGCCCAAGCCGTCAGGACGTTTCCCAATCTGCATCTTGCGCTCTTTGACCGAACCAAGTCCTTCCTGCTCGATGACGAGTGCAAGTTCGTGCGTGAGGTCGATAAGGACCTTCCCAATGCCGAGCGCATTTGGGAGCTGCCCGATCCCAGCGTAAATATCATCAAAGCGAGTATCTTTTGCGACGACAGTGCGGTTATGGACAGCGCGTACGTGCTACAGCGCGAACTTGGTCAGCTCTTTACTTTTGCGCCTTCGGGCAACGCGTGGATCGATGCCATGCAGCCTGGTGTGTCGAAGGCCTCGGGTATCGCGCAGCTCGCGGAGCATTACGGCATTGGTCGCGACGAGGTCATGGCGTTTGGCGACTCGATGAACGACTACGAGATCATTCGCTTTGTCGGCACGGGCTGCGCGATGGAAAACGCGCGCCCCGCGCTCAAGGCGGTGGCCGATCGTGTGGTGGGTTGTAACCGCGACCACGCCGTCCAGCAGGAGCTCCGTCGCGTGCTGGAGAGTCTCTCCTAATCCGGCAGATGGGGACGTTCCTTTTAATATGAGCAGGACATTGTCAAGAGGCAAAATCGGGCCTGGCCCCAACGATATGGGGTCAGGCCCTCTCCCTATATCAGCCCGTCCGCGGCGACCTCGGCGTGTCTTACCGACGCTCGTCTTTGCAGTTTAATATCCGCCCGCGGCGATCTCTCGCTGGGCAATCCGTTGCTACGGCTGAGGCCTCTACGTCGAACCGACAGTCTGTGCACGCGTGTGGCGCCCTGGGCGCTCGCAGAAAAGGGACCTGAGGTTCGCCTCAACGGCTTCGGATCGAACCGCTTCCGGGGTGATCGGCTTATGTGCGGGGGGACCGCCCCCCTACGCCTCCTCGGCCATGAGGCCGACCGCCCATACCCAGCAGGCGAGCTCGCGCGCCGTGGCCACGTTCGCCTTGTTGCCGTGGACCCCGCGCGCGAGCAGCGCCTCCCGCCTCTCGGCCAGCCTCCGCACGCCCTTGGCGGCATGCCTCCGGGCGCCCCGGTCCGGGGCCTGGCCCTTGGCGAGGTCCTTCGGCCGAGCGGAGCACGTCAGGTAGTGCCACGCGGCCTCGACCAGAGCCTTCCTCAGGTGCTTGTTGCCGGCCTTGGTGATCGCGCCCCTGCGGTCGCTCTCCCCGCTGGAGTGCTCGGAGGGCGTCAGGCCGACCCACGCCGCGAACGAGCGGGCGTTCCTGAACCTCGAGAACTCGCCGGCCTCGAACACGAGGTCGGCGGCGGACGCGGTGTCTACGCCCTTGAGGCAGCGGAGGGAGTCGACCCTCCTCCTCCACCTGGGCTTGCGGGCCTCGGCCTCGACGAGCCCCTCGAGCCTCGCCTTCTCCTCCGCCGCCCGCCTGACCGCGTCGACGTAGTAGGCGAGCACGTCGTTGTCGGCCCCCTCCGCGAACCTTATCGACTCGATCCAGGACCAGTTGTTAGCGTCAATATAATTTTCACCATTTCCACCAACGCATTTTCGCCAATCGCGCCAACGCGGATACGCCGGATTCGCCAACGCGGATGTGCCGCTTTCGGCGCCTAGGCGCCCTCC
>JAXKHW010000081.1:0-5383 GCA_036549635.1 Collinsella sp.
ACCGGTGAACGGTCGAAAACTACCGTTCACCGATAATCTCAAAACTGGTTCTAACTGGTATTAAGTCAAAAAGACCAATTCACATATCTTCACAATGACCTGCAATTTTTCTACACGCTATTTTTAGCCGCCCTGCGTTGTTTAGACACAGGAAAAGATCCGATCTTTTGCCAAAGCATTTCGGAACGGTTTCAAAACCGCAGGTAGAAGTGTTAACGACCGGTAAACGGTCGATTTATCACCGTGAGCGGTGCAAAAACGTTTTACCGTATGAATCAACGAAAGCGACCTCTTCTGGGGTGATATAGTGACAACAACACGTCACGTGGTTACTACCAGTTTAGAAACCACTGGTCTTCAAAGTACGCTTTCTAAGAAGCTTTAAGGGCGAGCGCCCGCTGGCTTCCGAAAATCATCGGACTCAGATCGTACACACCTTCGGAAGGGAAATTTGAATGGTTGGCTTTATTCTTACCGGTCATGGACAGTTCGCACCCGGCCTCGCAAGCGCTATCGCTATGGTTGCTGGCGACCAGCCCGCTTTTACCGTCGTTCCTTTTGAGGGCGACCAGGCTGCTTCCTACGGTGAGGATCTCCGCGCCGCTATTACCGCCATGCGCGAGGAGTGCGATGGCGTGCTCGTCTTTACCGACCTGCTTGGTGGCACCCCGTTCAACCAGGCGATGATGATTGCCCAGGATGTCGACAACGTCGAGGTTCTGACCGGCACCAACCTTCCCATGGTTATTGAGCTTCTGTTCCTCCGCGGCAACGCCACGCTCGCCGAGCTTGGCGAGCAGGCCGTGACCGTTGGCCAGACGGGCATCACCGCCCAGACGGTCGCATCCGTTGCCGGCTCCGACGAAGAGGATATCTTCGGCGACGAGGACGGCATCTAATGGCCGATTTCGGAGCCAACGTCCTGAGCTCCTCGGTCGCCCTTTTAGGCCTGCTTGTCATCATGGGCTTGATTTACACCATCTGGTCGCAAATCAACATGAAGAAGAAGCAGAAGTACTTCAAGGAGCTGCACACCGAGCTCAAGCCGGGTCAAGAGGTTCTTTTCGCCGGCGGTATCTACGGAACCGTCAAAGGCATCGAAGGCGAGAAGGTCCAGATCAAAGTCCGATCCGGAGCCGTCGTAGATGTTTCGCGTTACGCGATTCAGGAGATCAAGTAACTGTCGTCAGCAAATAACGAAAGGAAGCTGATCAACATGGCAGAACCCAACATTCTTCTTACCCGCATCGATAACCGACTGGTTCATGGTCAGGTTGCCACCCAGTGGAACTCCACCCTGGGCTCCAACCTCATCCTCGTCGCCAACGACGACGTGGCGTCCAACACCATGCGCCAGAACCTCATGAAGATGGCCGCTCCCGCCGGCGTCGCTACGCGTTTCTTCTCTCTGCAGAAGACCATCGACGTCATTGGCAAGGCGAGCCCGCGCCAGAAGATCTTCATCGTGGCCGAAACACCGGAAGACGTGCTTACGCTCGTCAAGGGCGGTGTGCCTATAAAGAAGGTAAACATCGGCAACATGCACATGTCGGAAGGAAAGCGCCAAGTCGCCACCTCCGTCGCAGTTAACGACGAGGATGTCGCTGCGTTTAAAGAGCTGCAGGAATTGGGGGTGGAGTTGGAGATCAGGCGCGTTCCGAGCACGCCTGTTGAGGACACGAGCAAGCTCTTCTCGTAATCCTCGTGATCCACGTTGTCAGGAGTGAAACCCTGACGTTCTGTACGTGAAATCCAAAGTGCGTACATACATTTTGAAAGGAGGAGCAAGATGGAATACTCGATCATCCAGATCGCTCTGGTCTTCGTTGTTACGTTCATCGCGGCAATCGACCAGTTTGACTTCCTCGAGTCTCTCTATCAGCCCATCGTCACCGGCGCCGTCATCGGTCTTATCCTTGGCGACCTCAACACCGGTCTTCTCGTGGGTGGTACCTATCAGCTCATGACGATCGGCAACATGCCGATCGGAGGCGCTCAGCCGCCTAACGCCGTCATCGGCGGCATCATGGCAGCCATTCTCGCTATCGCCACGGGCCTCGAGCCCAACGCGGCAGTCGGCCTCGCCATTCCGTTCGCTCTGCTTGGCCAGCTTGGCGTTACCCTGGTCTTCACGCTTATGTCCCCGCTTATGTCCACGGCCGATAACATGGCTCACAACGCGGACACCAAGGGCATCGAGCGCCTGAACTACTTCGCCATGGCTCTGCTCGGCCTGATCTTCGCTGTCGTCGTCACCCTGTTCTTCATCGCTGGCGCTACCATCGGTCAGACCATCGCTTCTGCCATCCCGACTTGGCTGCAGACCGGTCTCTCCGCTGCAGGCGGCATGATGCGCTTCGTCGGCTTCGCCGTCCTGCTCAAGGTTATGATGAACCGCGATATGTGGGGCTTCTTCCTCATGGGCTTTGGCCTCGCGCTCATCACTGTTGCCAACGATTCGCTGGCAACCCCTGCTCTGCTCATCCTCGCTCTCATCGGCTTCGGCATCGCTTTCTGGGACTTCCAGCAGCAGACCGAGCTGAAGGGTGCAGCTGTTTCTGACGGAGGTGACTTCGAAGATGGCATCTAATGAGTATGTGATCCCGGAGCACTACGAGGATCTCACTCCTGCTCCGCAGCTCGACCAGAAGACCCTCAACAAGATGGCTTGGCGCTCCTGCTTCCTGCAGGCATCGTTCAACTACGAGCGCATGCAGGCCGCTGGCTGGCTTTACTCCATCATCCCCGGTCTGGAGAAGATCCACACCAACAAGAACGACCTCGCGGCTTCCATGAGCCACAACCTGGAGTTCTTCAACACCCACCCGTTCCTCGTCACCTTTGTTATGGGCATCGTGCTTTCGCTCGAGCAGAACAAGGTTGACATCCCCACGATCCGCGCCGTCCGCGTCGCCGCAATGGGCCCGCTCGGTGGTATCGGTGACGCCCTGTTCTGGCTGACGCTCGTGCCTATCACGGCCGGCATCACCTCCAACATGGCCATCAACGGCAACGCCGCTGCACCGATCATCTTCCTGGTGATCTTCAACGTCGTCCAGTTCGCTCTGCGCTTCTGGCTCATGAACTGGTCCTACAAGCTTGGCACCAGCGCTATTGACGCTCTGACCGCCAACATGCAGGCCTTCACGCGTGCCGCTTCCATCATGGGCGTCTTCGTCGTCGGTTGCCTGGTCGTCACCATGGGTGGCACCCAGATCAACCTCCAGATCCCCAACGGCACCACCCGTGGCCTCTCCGCTACTACCGTGATCGTCTCCGAGAAGGAGGCCGAGAACTTCACCGGTATGGAGGGTATCGATACCGAGACCGCTGAGGCCGGTACCATCGCCATGACCGATGAGGACGGCAACGCCCTCACCGCTTCCGATGCCGACGGCAACGCTGTCGAGTGCGGCGTCACCGATCTGGGCAACGGCATGGAGTCCGTTACCTACGGCACCGTTACCGAGGATCCGGTCAACTTCTCTGTTGCCGACACCCTCAACACCATCGTCCCGAAGCTCGTCCCGCTTATGCTTACGCTGCTGCTTTACTACATGTTCGCTAAGCACAGCTGGACCCCGACCAAGGGCATTCTCCTGCTCTTCGTCCTTGGCATCCTGGGCGCTGGCCCGCTTGGTCTCTGGCCGAGCATCTGGTAAGGCTCTAGCTTGAGGGGTGTGTCCCTACGCGGCTCACACCCCGACCCCTTAAGCCATGTGTATGTTAAAAGCCGCGTGCTCGAAAGAGCGCGCGGCTTTTGTTTTCTTGTTGATTCGGGTGTGGCAGACAGATAATGCTAAACACCCTAGGTAGTTAGCCGAATTCGAGCAAAAGGGAGGATAGGATGGCGATCGGAGCGCGTAAGCAACCGCTGTACGATCAGCTGGTCGATATTCTGACCGAAAAGATTGACCATGAATATCGCGCCGGTGACATGATTCCTTCCGAGCGCGAACTTTCGGAGCGCTATGGTCTCTCGCGCACTACGGTACGCCTGGCTCTGCAGGAACTGGAGCGTTTAGGACTGGTGGTTCGGCAGCACGGTCGCGGTACCTTTGTGACCGACCGTTCGGCAAAGGCAACCAATCTCATGCAGTCTTACAGCTTTACCGAGCAGATGCGCGCGATGGGTCGCGACCCCGAGACCACGATTCTCGAGTTTTGCGAGATGGAGGCCGATAAGAATCTGGCCGAGCATATGGGATTGCGCATCGGTGATCGCATTTTTAAGCTCAAGCGCCTTCGTTCTGCCGACAACATGCCCATGATGGTCGAACGCAGCTATCTACCGGTTCGTCAATTTCTGTCCCTAAAGCGACCGCTGCTGGAGCGTAAGCCGCTTTACGATGTGATTGAGCAGGACTTTCAGCAAAAGATTCGCGTGGCCGAAGAGGAGTTCTATGCGAGCATAGCCCGTCCCACCGATGCCCACCTTTTGGGAATTGTCGAGGGCTCGCCTGTGCTCGATTTGGTCAGGACTACGTATAACGAGTCAAACGAGGTAGTGGAGTACACACTCTCGGTTGCTCGTGCCGATCAGTTTAAATACAAGGTTTACCACCAGCGCAGTAACTAGTGCTCGCATCGTTTCCATATGGTGATTCTTTGCATTTAACTGGTTACTACCAGATAACCAACCGAAGTGTATAATTGCACGTCAGAGGATTACTTCTAGAGAGAGGTATTAGAAATGTTCGAGAAGAGTGTCGAGGAGCTCACCGAGCTCGGCGCCCAGATCACCACGGCCGAGATTGCTCAGCAGCCCGAGCTTTGGCGTGATACGCTCAACATCTATCGCGAGAACAAGGAGGCCATCGAGGCCTTCCTGGCCGAGGCTCGCGCTATGGGCGAGGGTCGTCTGTCCGTTGTCTTCACCGGTGCCGGTACGTCCGACTACGTTGGCGATACCTGCGCCCCGTACCTGCGTCACGCTGGCAACACTGATCTCTACGACTTTAAGCCCATCGCCACGACCGACATCGTGAGCGCCCCGCGCGACTTCCTGCGCGCCGAGGATCCCACGCTCGTGGTTTCCTTTGCCCGCTCTGGCAACAGCCCTGAGAGCCTTGCCGCCGTTGCCGTTGCCAAGGAGCTCGTCCACAACGTCAAGTTCCTCAACATCACCTGCGCTCCCGAGGGCAAGCTCGCCGTCGAGTCTGCCGATGATCCCAACGCGCTGACGCTGCTCATTCCGCGCGCCAACGACAAGGGCTTCGCCATGACCGGTTCTTATTCCTGCATGACCCTGCTCTCTACCCTTATTTTCGACACTGCCTCTGATGAGCAGAAGGCCGAGTGGGTCGAGACGATTGCCAAGATGGGCGAGGAGGTCATCTCCCGTGAGCCTGAGATCGCCGATTACCTGGCTGGCGACTTCAAC
>JAXKHW010000082.1:0-3555 GCA_036549635.1 Collinsella sp.
GAACCAGGTGAACATCATGTCCTTGACGACACCGAAGTTGATCGCCGAGAGGCGCTTGACGGCACCGACACCCATAATGGCGCAGGTCTTGATGTGCGTGGAGGACACGGGGATGCCGGTGAGCGTGGCAAGCAGCAGGTTTGCGGCGCCCGCGAGGTCGGCGGAGAAACCCTGGTACTTTTCGAGCTTGACCATGCTCTGGCCGACGGACTTGATGATGCGCTCGCCGCCCACGCTGGTGCCGATACCCATAGTGGCCGAGCACAGCAGCATAATCCAGATGGGGATGCCTGCATCGCCGACGCTCGTCTGGCCGCTGGCGAAGGCCACGCCTAAAAAGAGCACGCCGATGAACTTCTGTCCATCCTGCGCGCCGTGCATAAAGCTCATGGCCGCGGCACTCGCGATCTGAGCGTATTTAAAGAAGACGTTGGCACGTCGCCTGTTGGCGGCGGCAAACAGAATCGAGACGAGTTTGCACAGGATCCAGCCCATGACAAAGCCCAGACCGATGGAGAGCGCCAGGCCGTAGATGACCTTCATCCATTCGTGGACGTTGACGCTGCTCGCGCCGCCGAGGGCGATAGCGGCACCGGTCAGGCCGGCGATAAGGCTGTGGCTTTGCGAGGTGGGGATACCAAAACGCGACGCTGTGGCGCCGTAGACGACGATGGAGAACAGCGCCGCGCAGAGGCACGCGAGCGCCATGGTGCTGTTTCCGCCAAAGTCGACGATATGTGAGATGGTGTTGGCGACGCTCGCGTTAAAGTGCGTCATGATGAGCACGCCGAGGAAGTTGAATGCGGCGCTCATGAGAATGGCGGCGCGGGCGGGCATGCAACGCGTAGTGACGCAGGTCGCGATGGCGTTGGGCGCGTCGGTCCATCCATTGACGAAGATGGCGCCCAACGCGAGGATCACGGTGACGGCAAGGACTGGGTTCGACACAATTTGGCCGAGGAAGGTTGAGAACGTTACGTCCATATATGGGCTTTCTCGAAGTTTGCAGACACGTTACAAAAACATGATAAATCGTATCACCTCCTGCGGGTCTCTTTACCGAGTTCTGATGGGAGAAGTGAACTTTTTGGCACTAAAATTGAATATTAGCCCTGTTGACCGCGGGTGTTCTTTTTGCTAACACGCCATGCGGACACGTACGATTACTACGACACTCCAAAACCACAGTCTGTTCGCTTTACAACATGCAAACATGCGTTCGATAATAGGAGGCATGGAATATCGACAGACAGACGGCAAAACTCGGCGCGTACACAAGCAGTATGTGGACGTCGTGGCTCGCATCCTCGCGGGCGGACAAGTCGTGCCGGTCACCGTCTGCTGGGTCGACGGACGTTGCTTTACGATTGACGAGATTGTCTCGACCACTGGGTTTGGCCTGACGGTCCACGGCATCCGTACGGCGACCTATAAGGTGCGTTTTGGCGGGCACGCGACCGAGTTGTATCTGGAGGACCAGACGCGCGAGCGGGCGGACGGCTCGCAGGCACACGTGATGCGTTGGTGGGTGTGGGCATTCGACCGTACGCTCGAGGGCGAGCGCCGTGGGTAAGGACGTGCGGCATTCGGGTACAATGACAGGAATCTTGTCAGCTACTGCGCCGTTATTTGTGGCGCTTTTTGAAAGGACGAACCTATGAACGATATCCAGGGCTATCAGAACGGCCCCGTCGAGAGCGGCGCAAGCCGCGCCAAGGAGATGTCGCCGCGCGCGTACAATCTCACCATGTCTGCCCTGATCTTCTTGGGCTTTTGCGCCATGGGCGCCGGCGCCTACTTTACGAGCACCATGTCGTTTGCGCGCATGATGATGAGCGGCGCCGCCTTGCCGCTGGTCTTTGGCTCGTTTATTTTGACCATCGTCGGCATGGTCATGATGTCGGCCGCCGCCAGCAAGCAGTCCGTGGGCCTGTCCCTTGTGGGCTACGTAATCTTTGCGAGTACCTTTGGCCTGACCGCGTCGTTTGGCCTTGCCAACTACGACCTGCCCACCATCAACACTGCCTTTATCGCCACGGCCGCCATCACCTTTGTCTTTGGCGCCTTGGGCGTGACGTTCCCCAAGTTTTTCCAGCGCGTATATGGCATCGGTTTTGGCATTCTGCTCGCCACTATTCTGGTTGAGATCGTGCTGATGTTCATGGGCGTCTCGCAGACCATCACCGACCTGATCGTGATCGTGGTGTTCGCTGGCTTTATTGGCTACGACACCTATGTTGCCACGACGGTGCCGCCTACGCTGCCCAACGCCGTGCTCATGGCCTCTAACCTGTTCGTGGATATTATCAACGTGTTCCTGCGCATTTTGAACATCTTCGGCCGTCGCGACTAGTGGCAAATTGCGGCGGTGCTTGCCGTGCGTGTAAATCGATGCGAAAGGCGGTCCTTCGGGGCCGTCTTTTTTGTGCGCGGCGGGGTATCATGGATGGGAAAAAGCCGATAGCGGCAGCGACAGGAAAGGTGGCCACGTATGGCAGATGTCGACAACAGGAACCGTAACCGCAGGTCCAACCGAACGGGTCAGCCCAATCCCAAGCGCGAGGCGCGTGCCAAGGCCGCCGAGTGCCATGTGGCGGCTATGTCCGAGGCCTGCGCCAAGGACATCGAGCGTTCGCTTGCCGGTGTTCGCGAGTTTGACGGTATGCCTGCCGGCTTTGTCTCGGCGATGAAGGCCAAGGCCCAAGCGGCCGACGCTGTCGAGGAACAGGTTGCCGAGGACGTCGAGGGCGCGGAGGCTGCCGAGGTCGAGGCAGCGCCCGAGACCGAGGCGGCGCCTGAGCCCGTCGAGGAGCCTGCCGAGGAAATCGCCGAAGCCGAGTCCGCGCCTGCCGCCGAGGAGCCCGCTCCGGTCCTGCCCGAGGTCACCGTGCTCGACGCCTCTGCCACGCAGGCCATTCTGGATAACGGCCGAGGCTATGCGCAGTTCTGCGACATGGCCGTGCTCGCCTTTGCCTCGTTCACCAACCCGGGCGGCGGCTACATCCAAGGCTATCTGGGCCAGGAGGCCACGCTGTGCGCCGATTCGTATCTGTACAACGTTCTCGATAAGCAGCGTAAGTGGTACGGCGAGAACCGTCGCCGCAACATCAACTGCGAGCTTTACCGCAACCGTGCGCTGGTGGTGCCTGCGGTGCGCTTCGACCGCAATCACGTACATGCATATGCTGACGTGATCGTTGCCGCCGCGCCCAACGCCAAGCGCGCTCGCCAGGAGTATCGCGTGGGTGACGATGCCTTGCTGGATGCCCTGCGCGATCGCATCCGCTTTGTGCTTGCCATCTGCGATGAGCTGGGTCGCGAGAAGCTCGTGCTGGGCGCTTGGGGCTGCGACAACAACGGCTTTGACGCCGAGGCCGTGGCTGAGCTCTTCCGCAAGGAGCTTGCGTCGGGCGACTTCAAGGTCAAGCAGGTCTTCTTTGCCGTGCCTTCTACGCGTTGGGACGAAGACTTTGCCAAGTTCGAGCACGTGCTGGCAAACTTCCCCGAGCGCAACGAGGAGTCCTATGCCCAGGTTGCCGCTCGCGCTGCGGCTGC
>JAXKHW010000083.1:0-1784 GCA_036549635.1 Collinsella sp.
CAAGAAGCTCTATCCGCTCGTGACCACCACCTGCGCGCCCACGCAGGTCGAGGGTGGCAGCACCGGCGCCAACGTAATGCCGCAGGATATGTGGGCCAATATCAATTTCCGTATGCTCGAGGGCACGAGCGTGGCCGATGTCGTGGCCCGCTGCCGCGTCGCCGTTGCCGAGGCGGGGCTCGCCGACCGTGTCGAGGTCGAGCTCGGCCCCGGCAGCTCCGAACCCTCGCCGTCTCCGCGCATCGGCGGACCGGGACTCGAGGCGGTTCGCTCCATCGCCGCCCGCTATTTCCGTGATCCAAAGGGGACGGAGGAAAACGGATCATCCGAGCCGTTGGCGATTGTCCCCTCGACCGTGATCGGCGCGACCGACGCTGCCAACTACCAGCGCATTTGCTCCGAGTGCATTCGCTTCTCGGCCTTTGTGGTCGACGATGACGAGTGCGATCGCGGCGTCCACGGCACCAACGAGCGCATTACCCGCCGCGCCTACCTCCAGGGTGTCCGCTTCCTCGTCGCCCTGATCCATACGCTTTAGAATCCGACAAAGGGACTGTCCCTTTGTCGGATTCCGTGCGGGTTATATGCAGGTTTGCCTGCGCACGCTATCATATATGGGTTAGACCGCAACTATGTACCCCATACGCGAAGGGATGCGCATGTATCTGAAGATCGACATGTTCTAGCTGGGCTTACCCCCGCAGTGGCGCCGCGCGCCCCATCAACTCTGCCGATTTTCGCCTTCACGCACATAAAGGAGTCCCGCCATGCGCGACAAGCTCGAAAAGATCATTAAGGCCTACGAGGAGCTCGAGAAGAAGCTTTCCGACCCGGCCGTCGCCTCCGACATCAAGGAGTTCACGCGTCTCAACAAGGAGTACGCACACCAGTCCGACCTCATCGCTGCCTCGCGCGAGTACATCGGCGCGCTCGATGACATCGAGGCCGCCAAGGAGATGCTCCGCGACACCAGCGATGCGGACGAGAAGGAGATGCTCCAGATGGACATCTCCGAGAACGAGGAAAAGCTTCCCCAGCTCGAGGAAGACATCAAGTACATGCTCATTCCGAGCGACCCCAATGACGACAAGAACACCATCGTCGAGATTCGCTCCGCCGCCGGTGGCGACGAGGCGGCCATCTTTGCCGGCGACCTGTACAAGATGTACCAGCGCTTCTGCGAGTCGCGCGGCTGGAAGACCACCGTGCTCGATTCCAGCCCCAGCGAGGCCGGCGGCTTTAAGTCCATCGAGTTCAAGGTCGAGGGCGACCGCGTCTACTCCGTCATGAAGTTCGAGTCCGGCGTGCATCGCGTCCAGCGCGTTCCCAAGACCGAGTCCCAGGGCCGCATTCAGACCTCCACGGCTACCGTCGCCGTACTTCCCGAGGCCGAGGAAATTGACGTCCAGATCAACCAGTCCGACCTGCGCATCGACACCTACTGCGCCTCCGGCCCTGGCGGTCAGTGCGTTAACACTACCTACTCCGCCGTGCGCATCACCCACTTGCCCACCAACACCGTGGTGCAGTCGCAGGAGCAGCGCTCCCAGATTCAGAACCGCGAGGTCTGCATGCAGATGCTGCGTGCTCGTCTGTACGAGATGGAGCTCGAGAAGCAGCAGGCAGAGCTTGGTGCCGAGCGTCAGAGCCAGATCGGCCACGGCAACCGTTCCGAGAAGATCCGTACCTACAACCAGCCCCAGGACCGCGTGACCGATCACCGCATCGGTTTCAACTCCACCTACAACGGCGTCCTTCTGGGCGATCAGCTCGGCACCGTCATC
>JAXKHW010000084.1:0-2052 GCA_036549635.1 Collinsella sp.
AAAGGAAACGCTCCGACACTCAATCATGCGCGGCCTTTGACCTGGTCCTTCTTGGGCGTGATGAGATTAGAGACCGCCTTGTACACTGCCAGCGTCAACACCGAGTTGAGCACGGTCTTGATGAGGTTGAACGGCAAAACGGCGGGAATCATGAGCGGGGCGATCGCATCGACCGAGCCATACCAGAACCAAACGCCAATGGTAAGGTTTGCGACCATAGACAGCGCCGTAGCGGCAATAACACCCAGCGCCAGGCCAATCACGGCACCCTTATAGGTATGCATCTTCTGGTAGACGATAGCCGCAGGCAGAATATAGCCCAGCGTGGCAACCAAGTTCATAATCGCACCAACCCAATCGCCCGTGGTAAGCGCATGGATGACGATCGCCATGGCGGCAACAGCGGTGCCGGCACCAGGGCCATACGCAAATCCACACACCATCGCCGGCACCAGCGACGGGTCATACGTCAAAAACGGCGCCGAGGGAAGGATGGGCAGTTGCACGTACATAAACAGGGCGCCTAAGGCGCACATCAACGCCATGGTAACGAGCTGTTTGGTGCTCCACCTATTCGTGTTCTCAAAATGGATATGCTGCGACTGTTCAGACATAAGATCACCTGCCTCTTTCATCCGGACTCTAACCGTTGGTACTGGGATCTCACCAGTTCAGCCGGCATGCGAACCAACACACGCACGGGTCGCGGACTCATCGGCTCGGTCGCAGACACCTCGCCTGCGCCACGGCGTCCCTTTGACACCGCCCGATTTACCGCCAGTGGGGAATTCCACCCCGCCCTGAAACAGCAATTGCAAGTGTAGCACGAGCAGGTTCTCGCGCAAGTATGCCAAGGGTAATTTGTGGCGGAGATCAGTTGCCAAAGCAACCACGTCCCCCACCCATCCCAAAGCAACGCGCCTTTCGCGCAAAGCGCGAAACAGCGAAGGGGACACGTATCCCTATCGACCACATCCTTCTCCGCCCGCCGGCCTCAAGGCCGTAAACGCAGGGAATCCGGGGGCGGGACGGGGACTTCTCTCCGGAATAGTCCGCAGGACGCAAAGAGGCTCCGCAGCGCGAAGCGCGATGCGGAGCCTCTTTGCATGTCCGAGGACGTTCCGGAGAGAAGTCCCCGTCCCGCCCCCGGATTCCCGGTGGGAGTTCTAGACCTTGTCGGCCTTAGTACATACCGCCGCCCTGCTGACCAGCGGTAGCAGCAGCGATTGCGTCCTCAAGCTGAGTGTTCTTGGGCACATCGGAGACGGTGGCCTCGGTGATGAGGATCAGGCTGGCGACAGAAGCAGCGTTCTGCAGGGTGACGCGGCTGACCTTGACGGGGTCGAGGACGCCCATCTCGATCATGTCGCCCCACTCGCCGTTGGCAGAGTTGAGACCCTGGCCGGCGGGCAGCTCGGCGACCTTGTCGACCACGACAGCGCCCTCAAAGCCAGCGTTCTTGGCGATGGTAGCGACCGGAGCGGTCAGAGCCTTCTTGACGATATCGACGCCAATCTTCTCCTCGGGGTCGTCGATCTCAACAGCGTCGAGCGCAGGAGCAGCGTCCATGAAGGCGACGCCGCCGCCAGCGACAATGCCCTCCTCGACAGCAGCGCGGGTAGCCTGCAGGGCGTCCTCGACGCGATGCTTGATCTCCTTGAGCTCGGACTCGGTAGCAGCGCCGACCTTGATGACGGCAACGCCACCGGAGAGCTTGGCCAGGCGCTCCTGGAGCTTCTCACGGTCGAAGTCAGAGGTGGTGTTCTCCATCTCGCCCTTAATCTGAGCGATACGGGCGTCGATGGCCTCCTTGGAGCCAGCGCCGCCGACGACGACGGTGTTGTCCTTAGAGATGGTGACGGACTTAGCGGTACCGAGCATATCGGCGGTAATGTCAGCGACCTTCACGCCCAGCTCGTCCAGAGCGGCCTGGCCACCGGTGAGGACGGCGATGTCCTCGAGGATGCGCTTGCGGCGATCGCCGTAGCCCGGAGCCTTGACGGCGCAGACGTTGAGGGCGCCACGGATCTTGTTGAGGACCAGGGTAGGCAG
>JAXKHW010000085.1:0-2191 GCA_036549635.1 Collinsella sp.
CGCGCTGGACTGCCTTCACACGCTCATCCAGGTCGCGCGAAAACTCGGCATCGCGCACTTGCTTGACAATATCCGCATAGCCAGACGCATCGACCTTAAAAACTTCGCCGCAATGCGGGCACTTAATCTCGTTCATAGCAGCTCCTCGATGGACGCAAATTTCGACCGCCTACACTCTACCGCGCCGCACGGACAAAAAAGGCGCCGCTGCCATAATGGCAACGGCGCCAGAGCCACCACAAAGGTGCCTGTCCCCTTTGTGGTGGCTCTGGCGCCCTATAACCCAAAGAAGCTAAGAATCTGATCACGGCTTACGGGCTTGTACTCGTTGGCATCGAGACCGACATCGTAGCGAAAGATAGGGCGCTCGCGATCGCGGTTGCGCACGTTGGTGCGGTCTCCCCTGCTGTGGATATGCCCGTGCAGCATGACGGCGCCACGCGCCTTGCCGTTCCAGCTGAGCATGGGGTAATGGCTCAACACCAGGCGATGGCCCTTGGCATAGCCGGGAGCAATCTCCAGGTAATCGCGCACGTCTTCCCAAATCTGCGGTACGTCGGGATCTTCCCAGTCGCCGTCATGGTTACCACGGATGAGCGTCACGTTCTGACATTCGATACGCTCGCGCAGACGCACCGCCTCCGCCAGGGGCAAACGATAGGTAAAGTCTCCCAAGATATAGAGACGGTCGTCCGCCGCCACGCACTCATTGACGGCATCGATGACCTTGCGATTCATCTCCTCGACCGAGCCAAACGGCCGATTCATGTCGTGCAAGATATTCGTATCGCCCAGGTGCAGGTCGGCGGTAAACCACATCATCGTCTCTGTCCTCATTTCGCAACGTGTTCAACTCGTGCCAAGTATACAGACGCAGCGATGTGGCGGTTATCCAAAAAGCCCGCCGAACAGTCCGCGGCGGCGCTTGTCTTGCTTTTTCGAAGCGTCACTCTGAGTTTTCTTGTCCTGCCGCTTTTTACGATCCTGCTCCAACTCATCGTCATCGAGTAGCATATCCCACTCAAACGGATCGTCTGTCAGATCGAGCAGGTCGTCGTCATCATCAAACATGGCCGCCTCCATTGCCGACTAGCGAGCATCCACCACATAGAGCCCAACGCGCACCTGATGCCACGGGCTGCGCTCGGGGGCAACCTGTTGCACGCGGGCCTCAAATACGTCCTCATGGCCGTAATACATCATCAAGGACAGCGGGCCGACCTCGTTTCCCGGAACATAGCCAAGTTTGGTCTTGCCGTAATAGATCGCAACCGCCTCGGGATCATGGGGATTATCGTGCTCGGCACACAGCGTCAGTTTATCGCCCGCTTTAAGATCGCCTAGGACCAAAGCACCGTCGGCATATTGAAATCCTGCGATATGAAACGACAGAAGAACACGTGAAGGCTCGTACATGGCAACTCCTCTAACGGCCGGATAAACCAGCGTTTGACCTTATCGAGAAGTCTACGGGCCCGTGCGGACATAAATTCATCCTTATCTGATTCTAATGCACAAACATGCGCACGAATTTGTGCTTCCAGCTTGCATAAGGGGCATAGCGGAATGGCACGTCCAACCACGTTGCCTTGTTCACGATGCTCTTCTTGTGGCTAAACGTATCGAAGCTCTCACGTCCATGGTACTGTCCCATACCGCTCGCCCCCATGCCGCCAAAGCCCATATGGCTCGTGGCCAAATGCATAATGGTGTCATTAACACAGCCACCACCAAAGGGCACGTAACGCACAAAGCGCTGCTGAACTGCGCGATCCTGACTAAAGATATACAGGGCCAGCGGCGTCGGACGATCCGTAATAAACGCTTCAGCCTCGTCTAGGCTCTCAAACGTCAGCACCGGCAAGATGGGACCGAAGATCTCCTCCTGCATCACGGCGTCATCGGGGGTCGCGCCGTCCAAAATCGTCGGCTCGATCTTGAGCGAAGTCTCGCGCGCGGTACCTCCAAGCACGACCTTATCGGGATCGATCAGCCCGCGCACGCGCGCAAAATGCTTGGCGTTGACGATATGCCCGTAATCCTCGTTATCGAGCGGGTGCTCGCCAAACATGCGACGGACCTCCTCCTTGATGAGGCCCAGTAGTTCATCGTGCACGCGCGTATCGACCAGCAGGTAGTCGGGCGCCACGCAGGTCTGCCCCACGTTGAGCCATTTACCAAAGGCGATACG
>JAXKHW010000086.1:0-5824 GCA_036549635.1 Collinsella sp.
ATCTCGGAGTCCTTGCAACGTAGGACGCGCTTGGCGACTCGCTTGCCAACAATGAGGCAGGCATTTTCATCGCCGGCTTCATCGAGCGACGCGTTGACTTGGGTGATTTCGATCATCGAGGTCTCCTTAGAGGCAAGAAAGAGGCCGTCCGGTATCCCAGACGGCCCGAATGCGTTTTTGATTATAGACTGCGCGGCTACAGGCTGCTTGCAGCGCGAATGCCCGAGAGCCATGCCCACGCAAGGTTAAAGCCTCCGCAATCGGCGTCGATGTCGAGCGCTTCGCCGCAGACGTAAAGCGGGGCGTCGACAACGCTGCGCGCGCGTAGACTGGGTGTTGAGATGCTCTCGACAGATATGCCACCACGCGTGACCTGCGCCGAGCGCTCCTCGGCGGTTCCTTCGACGAGCAACTTAAAGTGCTTGAGGATCGAGACCAGGTGGATGACATCGTTGGAGCCTGGATGGCACTGCTCGAACGCTGTGCAGACGACGCGGGAGAGTTGCGGGGCAAGCATACCGTCGAGCCAACGGGGATCGCGGGGCGAAAAGCCGCCGAGCAGCTCAACGCGCCGGTTAAGCATATCGAGCAACTCGTCTTTAGAGAGGTCGGGGAAAACGTCGAGCAGGATCGTATCGCCGCGCTGGATACGACGGGAGAGGTTGAAGACAGCGACGCCCGAGATACCGAAGGTTCGAAACAGGACTTCACCGTCTTCGTGCCAGAGCTCATTATGATTGCGGGCGAGCGTCAAACGGGCGCGGACGCGCAGGCCATCCAACGTCTTGAGTGCCGCCCGATCGCCGACGACCGTTGCCGATACGGGGCAGAGGATGGGCCGCAGCGAAGTGAGGGGGAGGCGAAACGTATCGGCGATACCGGTGGGGTTGCCGCCCGTGGCGATAATTACGGCATGTGCCTGCAGGGCCTCGTTCTTGCGAGGGACATCGGCGAGCGCTTTCCGAAGCGAGCGGAGCTCCGATTTTCGGTCGTCGTGCTTTTTTGCCTTGAGCGCCCGCGCTGGACGGTCTATTTGGAGTGCCCAGCCTTCGGAAGTTTTGTGTGCCGAGGCAACGTTGGCTCCGCAGATTAAGGTGATACCCAGGCGGTCGCAAACATTGAGAAGCGCGTCGCGCACCGATTCGGCGCGAAGGGAGCGCGGGTACAGTCGGCCTTCCTCGGAGGTTGTCATGATGCCCAGCGAGGAGAAGAAACCCATAAGCTCTTGTTCGGGCTGGGGGCCCATGACGGATTCGACGAATGCGGGGTGGTTATACCGCTGAGGATCAATCGATTCGTTGGAGAGGTTGCAGCGGCCGTTACCGGTCGCAAGGAGCTTAAGGCCGCAGGCGACATCGCGCTCAACGATGCAGACGCTTTTGCCAGCGCGTGCGGCCGTAATGGCGGCGGCGAGGCCTGAAGCCCCGCCGCCGATTACCAGGACGTCATAGAAGGCGCTCGTGTTCACTTAGGCCTCGTCGGTCTCGTGCGGGGTAATAGCCTCGACGGCAGAGACTGCCTTGGGCAACATGCCATCGGGCAGCGCGGTCTCGACCTCGCCCTTATCGCAGGCCTCGGCGAGTGCCGGATTAATGGGAAGCTGGCCCAAGATGTCGAGGTTATAGCGCTCTGCGACCTCGGGGAGCTTGCTCTTGCCAAAGACCTCGATCTTCTTGCCGCAGTCGGGGCACTCGATATAGCTCATGTTCTCGACAATGCCCAGAATGGGGACGTTCATCTTCTCGGCCATGTTGACCGCCTTGGCGACGATCATCGAGACCAGATCCTGCGGGCTCGTGACGATGACGATGCCGTCGACGGGCAGCGACTGGAAGACGGTGAGCGCGACATCGCCTGTTCCCGGAGGCATGTCGACCAGCAGGTAGTCGATGGGGCCCCACGAGGTCTCGCTCCAGAACTGCCTGATGGCGCCTGCGATGACCGGACCGCGCCAAAGGACGGGGTCGGTCTCGTTTTGGAGCAGAAGGTTGGAGCTCATGACCTTGACGCCGTGCTCGGAGATTTCGGGCAGCATAAGGTTGCCAAGGGCATGGACGTGGCGTCCGCTCATACCGAACATCTTGGGGATGGAGGGACCGGTGATGTCGGCATCGAGGACGCCGACCTTGTGGCCGTGGCGGGCAAGCTCGGTGGCGATGGCACCGGTGACAAACGACTTGCCGACACCGCCCTTGCCGGAAAGCACGGCGATGACGCGTTTGACCTCGGACAGCGTATTCTCCTCAAATTGCGACGGCGACGTTTGTCCGCCGGCGGCCTGTGCGTGCTCGCAACCCATGTATGACTCCTTTGTATATGTTGGGGCCGGGGCCCCGCGATGTGACACGAGCGTCATTGTACCCTCGTTTGCGAGCGGGAGTCATTTGCGATGCAATTGGGCCGAGCGTGCTTGCAATACGATGGGCCCAAGCGAATGGGCGGGCTTACTGAACTTTGCTGGCGAACTCGAGGTATTGCATGCGCTGCAGCTTGTCGATCGTCGAGGTGTATGGGCTGTCTTCAGATTCCAAGTCGTAGCGCAGCCCGTCGGCACCGAGATAGCCGGCGACATTGATGGTGGGCACATCTGACCTTGTTGCAAGCAGGGCCTTTTGATAGTCGGTGAGCGGGGCGCCGATCTTATTAAGGGTAATGGCTGCAATCTCGTTTGCCCCGACGGTGTCGTAGACGTTGAGCTCGGTATTGCCGGCGATTTCATAGTTAGCCCAGACGAAATAGGTCGACTGATAGACACGGAAAGCGTGGCTTGCCGTATCTTCCTGAGGGTACAACTCGTCGTTGAGAGTCGTTGCGGCGCTCGGCTGATGGTCGCCAAAAAAGACAAGGACAACCGGTCTGCCGATATTGCGGAGCTCGTTGATAAAGTACTCGAGGTCCCGGTCGGATGCGTTGATGCAGGTAAGATAGGTGTTGAGCGCGCTATTGGCACCCTCGCTGGCTCCCTCGACCCAATAGTTTGTCAGCTCCTCGGCGGGAACGGTGCCATAGTCGTAGCCGCCGTGATTTTGCATCGTGACGTCAAAGATGAACTGCGGGGCTTCGTCGGTTCTAAGCAGGTCGAGTATCTTGTCGTAGGTGGCGTAGTCGCATACGCCGGCATGGTAACAGGGCGCACCTTCGAAATCGCCGATTGAAAGAAAGTCTCCAAAGCCCAGCTGCTGATAGATTTTATCTCGATGGTAGTTGACGGGGTTTTGCGGGTGCATAGCGGTAGCGGTATACCCAAGCTCCTTAAGGTCCTTTGCCAGGCTGTTGACGCCATTCATCTGATATAGCTGATAGGGGATTTTGCCTAATCCGACAAAGGCCGTTGTCACTCCGGTCAAAAATTCGAATTCGGAGTTCGCCGTTCCGCCACCGGCGACCGAAGCGAGCATGGTGCCGCGAACAAGTGTGTCGGGAAGCGAGTTGTAGAATGCGGGGCCGGTGTACCCGGCCGCCTGGAGCTGCTCAAAGCACGAAAGGTCGCTAAAACTCTCGTTCATGACGGCAACAATCGTCGGCTTGATTTCATTGAACTGGGCAACGGCCGCCGCGCGCTGCTCGCTCGAGCCATACGTGCTGTCGTAGGTGGCGGCGAGCTCCTGCTCGATGCTCTGCGCCTCATCGGGCGTATAGTCTTCGGGCTTCTCAATGGGCAACTCGTTGACCATTTCGGTGAACGAAGTGATAAAACCCTGAGACGCATACGTGGTGATGGGCTGCCAACGGTCAAATCCAAAATTCAGCGCCTGCTCCAAGTCGATGCTGGAAAAGCCCGAGAGCCCCACAACGGTCACTAGCAGAAAAGCGCAGAGGTTAGCGGCGATTGCGGGGAAGACATGGGTGGGCGTACGGAGCTTTCTCGGTCGGATAAGCGAAAGAAGCCCTAGGGAAATCTCCAGCAGGGCTAGAGAGGTTACGATTCCGGCGGTAAAGGTAAACTCGTATCCCTCGCTCACTTCCATTGCGGTGCCAAGGGCCAAGATATCGCTTGGCAGGATGGCCTCGCCTTTAAACGTTATGACGAAGTGCTCGGCAATGCCAAGGATGCAACAGGCGACGGGCACGAGGGCCATGACGCCTCCATGACGCTGTCCCAGCAAATAAAGGGAGAGCAGAACCGTCGCGAGCAGCCCGACGGAAAACCCGAATGAGTTGGCGGGAATGCGATAGAACGTTTCGTTACAGGCAATTTCGAGTGAAACGAACGAGAGCGCTGAAACAGCGGCGATGACAAGGATGTCACGGCAAATACAGGCAACCGTTCCCGTCGCAAGATCGGTTTGGTCGATAAGTCCCGAAACCAAGGGCTCGACAAGAAGTATGACGGCGGTAGCACCGAGCGCCGAATAAGAAAGGACCCATAGGGAATTGTCCTCATTTACGAGCAATTGATTCGTAATCCATGCAGCTACCATGCCGAGCGGGATGAGGAGCGTCGCGCACCAAAAGACGCGGGCAATGGGCGGCTTTTCATTGTGTTTGATTGAAAAATATACGCGCACCACGACGATGGCCACGATAAGGACGGCGATGAATATGGGCAGATTGGCCATGTCGCTCGAAGTGATTTCAAGGGGGATATCTTCGGTCATGGACGTTCCTCAGTTACGGCAAATTAAGTTCAGTATTAGATTACTGTAACCTTTCCACGGCATTTCGAGAAACAAAGCGCCCGATACGCAAAGCTAAAGGTCTGCGAATCTTGTATTACGAACATCTGTGCGCGTCGAGTGCGCTAAACTCATCGACAGTATGATTCGATGCAATAGGAGGCAAGGAGCTTCCATGTCTGATTCTTCTATCGTTATTCGCGGCGCTCGTGAGCACAACCTCCGTGATATCGATGTTTCCATTCCGCGTGACCAACTCGTGGTCATTACCGGTCTTTCTGGCTCGGGCAAGAGTTCGCTGGCATTTGACACTATCTATGCCGAGGGCCAGCGTCGATACGTCGAGAGTCTTTCGAGCTATGCGCGCCAGTTCTTGGGTCAGATGGACAAACCCGACTTGGATTCAATCGACGGCCTTTCGCCGGCGGTGTCGATCGACCAAAAGACGACGTCTAAAAACCCTCGCTCGACGGTTGGCACCGTAACCGAGATTTATGACTATCTGCGCCTGCTGTTCGCCCGTGTGGGCACCCCGCACTGTCCCGAATGCGGCCGCGTCATTGAGCGCCAGACGACCGACCAGGTTGCCGACAAGGTCTTGGCGGCGGGGGAGGGCCGCCGCGCGTTTGTGCTGGCACCGGTGGTGCGCGGGCGAAAAGGCGAGTACACCAAACTGTTTGAGGACCTTCGCGCCGAGGGCTTTAGCCGCGTGCGTGTCGACGGTGAAGTGCGCTCGCTCGACGATCCGATCGATCTGGATAAGAAAGTCAAGCACGATATCGAGGTCGTGGTCGATCGCATCGTGATCCGTGAGAATTCTCTGGGCCGTATCGCCGAGTCTGTTGAGCAGGCGACCGCGCTGGCTCACGGCACTGTCAACGTGTACATGCTGCCCGATCGTGATGCTCCCGAGGGGACCGAGGGCGAGCTGCTGGAGTATTCGTTGGCCTTGGCGTGCCCGGAGCATGGACACTCCATTGACGATCTTCAGCCGCGTGATTTTTCGTTTAACGCTCCCTATGGCGCATGTCCTGAGTGCGACGGCCTGGGCTTTAAGAAAACCGTTGATGCCGAGGCGCTGATCGAGGACCCCTCGAAGTCCATTGCCGACGGAGTCTTTGGTAGCCTGTTTGGCAATTCGAACTACTATCCGCAGATTTTTGCTGCGGTCTGCAAACACTTTAAGGTGAGCGCCGATACGCCGTGGG
>JAXKHW010000087.1:0-12265 GCA_036549635.1 Collinsella sp.
CACCAGGTCGGTGATCTCGCCCACGGCCTCCTCGTCGAGCGTCGCCGAGAACAGCAGCGTCTGGCGCTCGGCCGGCGTCTCGCGCACAATGCGGCGGACGGCGGGCAAAAAGCCCATGTCGAGCATGCGGTCGGCCTCGTCGAGCACCAGGACCTTAACCTCGTCCAGGTGGCAGGCGCCCTGCTCGATCAGATCGACCAGACGGCCCGGCGTTGCGACCAGGATGTCGCAGCCGTACTTAAGTGCCGCGGTCTGCGGCTTGTAGCTCACGCCGCCCACGACGGTCACGGCAACATGGCCGGTGACGTCGGCGATTTTGCTTGCGACCTCGTCGATCTGCTGGGCGAGCTCGCGCGTGGGGGTGATGACGAGCATCACGGGGCCGCGGCCGTTGCCCTCGGGCTTTTTTACACCGCGACGGCGGTTGCGGCCGCCGCGCTCGCGCACGGGTTTGGGAGGAGCGATGTGCTCCAGATTGTTCATGGTCGGCAGCAAAAAGGCAGCCGTCTTGCCGGTGCCGGTCTGAGCGGCGGCAAGCAGGTCACGGCCCTCGAGCACTACGGGGATCGAGCCGGCCTGCACGGGTGTGGGCGCCGTGTAGCCCAGGTTCTCGATAGCACGAAGCATCTCGTCGGAGAGGCCCAGCTCGTCAAAGGCGGGCAGGCTCTCGGTAGCGGACTCGACGGCCTGGGCGGCATTGGCCTCATCGGCGGCATCGAAGGCAGCCTGGGTCATGGCCTCGCGGGTCTCGTCCAGAATCTCGGCGTCGGTGACGTCAGATACAGAATTACGCATATGTTGTTGTTCCTTATCTGCACGCGTTATGGGCACGGCATGCGGCCGCGCGGGCGTGCTTGGTAGTGCGCTAATACATACAAAAACAGGTGCGCACAGAGAGGACGTTGCTCAGCACGCTGGCGATCGCTTTGGCAGCCCTATCACGCGCCGTCCAGACGCAGCAGCTCTAAGCGATGGAGCAGATTCGCCGCCGGTTAGTATACCCGCGCTTCGCATGCCCCCACGTAAACCACAGATGACAGGGCGGACGGGGCGGGTCTGGGCCGATTGTCTCAATCTGCAACAGCTGCTCAGCAAAAACCGGCCGAACCGTTACAGATCAAAACAGAACTCAGCCACGCAAAACAACATCTCGATCTGTAACAGTTAGAGGTCATTTCCCCGCTAGATGTTACAGATTGAGATGTCTGGCAGGGACTGTCAACGATTGAGCAGTCACCCTCATCTGTAACGAAATGTCATATATTTCTTTCTGCACTAGACACCCCCAGGGGGTATGGGTGTATAGTATCGGCAGGTTAACATTTCCGACACTACGTCACAGAAAGGAGAAGCCATGGCTCAAGATAAGTTTGACGTGGGCGGCATGACGTGCGCCGCTTGCCAGGCGCATGTGGACCGCGCCGTGAGCAAGCTCGACGGCGTCCAAAGCGTCGCGGTCAACCTGCTCGCTGGCTCCATGCTGGTGGACTACGACCCCGCGCAGGTCTCCCCCGACGATATCTGCACCGCCGTCGACCGCGCGGGCTACTCGGCCTCGCTCGTCAGCACGGGCACCGATGCCGCCGGCTCAAGCGGCAACGCGCAAGCCAGATCCGGCGCCGCCCATATGGAGTCGCCCACCAAAAAGCTGGAGGCCACTGTCTCCGCCATGCGCACCCGTCTCATCATCTCAATCATCTTTCTCATTCCGCTGTTCTACATAGGCATGGGACACATGCTCGGCTGGCCGCTGCCCAGCATCTTCACGGACCACATCCACAGCATGACGCTCGCCCTCACCGAGCTTGTCCTGCTCATCCCCATCGTCTACGTCAACGATGCGTACTTTATCAACGGCTTCAAATCACTCGTACACGGCGCGCCCACCATGGACGCCCTCATCGCCGTCGGTGCCACCGCTTCCATTGTCTGGTCGCTCTATGCCATGTTTATCATGGCCGACCAGCTGGCCACAGGTCAGGTACACGAGGCTATGATGACGAGCATGGACAACCTGTACTTTGAGAGCGCCGGCACCATCCTGTCGCTCGTCACCGTGGGCAAATACCTCGAGACGCGCAGCAAGTCCAAGACCGGCGGCGCTATCGAGGCGCTCATCGACCTAGCACCCAAGACCGCGACCGTCGTTGCCGATGACGGCACCGAAACCACCGTGGACGTCGACAGCATCCTTCCCGGCCAGGTGCTGCGTGTGCGCCCCGGCGAGTCCATCCCTGTCGACGGCGTAGTGCTCGAGGGCGCGTCGGCCGTGGACGAGAGTGCGCTCACCGGCGAGTCCATCCCCGTGGAAAAGACCGCCGGCGACACCGTTAACGCCGCCACGGTCAACCGCACCGGATCGTTTACCTTCCGCGCCACGCGCGTGGGCGCCGACACGTCGCTTGCCAAGATCATCCAGCTCGTCGAGGACGCCAACGCCACCAAGGCGCCCATCGCCCGCATGGCCGATAAGGTCGCCGGTGTGTTTGTGCCCGTGGTGTTTGCGATCTCGGCCGTGACCTTTGCGGTGTGGATGGCGCTGACCGGCAGCGCGAACGAGGCGCTCACCTCCGCCGTGGCCGTGTTGGTGATCAGCTGCCCGTGCGCGCTGGGCCTGGCCACGCCCGTCGCCATTATGGTTGGCACCGGCAAGGGCGCCGAGATGGGCATTCTGTTTAAGAGCGCCGAGGCGCTGGAGAATCTGCGCAACGTGGGCACCGTGGTGCTCGATAAGACCGGCACCGTCACCCGCGGCAAGCCGGCCGTGACCGATATCGTGGTGGCCACGCGCGCCGACGGCTCGCCCGCCATGAGTGAAAAGGCGCTGCTCAAGTTGGCCGCCGCGTTAGAGCGCTCGAGCGAGCACCCGCTGGCCGAGGCGATTATGGCCGAGTGCGAGTCGCGCGGAATCGTCGCACGCATGGTCGAGGACTTTGCCGCCGTGCCCGGTCGTGGCGTTACGGCACGCGAGGGGCAGAATATCATCGCGGCCGGCAACGTGCGCTTCATGGGCGAGTTGGGCGCTGCCGTGCCTACGGACCTTGCCGAGCAATTTGCCACCGAGGGCAAAACGCCGCTGTTCTTTGCCAAGAACAGCGAGCTCGTCGGCACCATCGCCGTGGCCGACGAGGTCAAAGAGACGAGCGCCGGGGCCATCGCCGCACTGCGTTCGCTCGGCGTCGATGTGCGCATGCTCACCGGCGACAACCGCGTGACGGCCGAGGCCATCGCCCGCCGCGTGGGGCTGAGCAGCGAACAGGTCATCGCCGACGTCCTCCCCGCCGACAAGGAACGCCACGTGCGCGAACTGCAGAATGCGGGCGGCAAGGTCGCCATGGTGGGCGACGGCATCAATGACTCCCCCGCCCTGGCGCGCGCCGACGTGGGCCTTGCCATCGGCACCGGCGCCGATATCGCCAAGGAGGGTGCCGACGTGGTGCTCATGCGCAGCGACCTTATGGATGTTGCGCGGGCCATCGAGCTGTCGCGCGCCACGATCCGCAACATCAAACAGGACCTGTTCTGGGCGCTGTTCTACAACGGCATCGGCATTCCGCTGGCGGCGGGTGTGTTCTTCCCCCTCACCGGTTGGCAACTCTCGCCGATGTTTGGCGCCGCGGCCATGAGCCTGTCGAGCGTGTGCGTCGTAAGCAATGCGCTGCGCTTAAAATCCTTTAAGCCAAAAGTGGCAAAATAAGCTCACCATTAAGTCCATTTAGAACGGGTTTTCCAGGTGCCCGAGATTGACCTGAAAGAGGAGCGACGCGTACTTTGGTACGCGAGCGACGGCTTGAAGGTCAAGGTCGGGTGCCTGGGAAAGCCGACACAACAGAGAGGAATATCCATGCGTTTCACAATCAAGACTTCCGGCCTCATGTGCGGCCATTGCGATGCCACCGTCGAGACCGCGCTGCTCAACGTTGCCGGCGTGACCGACGCCGATGCCGATCACGAGACCCAGACCGTCCAGGTAGAGTGCGCCGACACCGTGACCGCCGAGCAGCTCGCCGCCGCCGTCGAGGGCGCCGGCGAGAAATTCCATGCCCTGTCCGTAACCGCCGCGTAGCAGGCGCCACCTGCCCCCTCAGAAGTTGCGGTGAAATACGGACTGTTGAGCCGCCCTAGGCCCTTAAACAGTCCGTATTTCACCGCAACTGACGGGGACATCCGGAAGATCGACCAGAAACGAGGACCCGCCATGATGGCAGACCACAAATCGGTGACCCGCATGCTCAAAACGGCACGCGGCCAGATCGACGGCATCTTGCGGATGGTCGATGAGGACCGCTATTGCGTCGACATCTCCACGCAGCTCATGGCAACACAGGCGCTCCTCGCGCGCATTAACGCCGACGTGCTCAAGGCGCATATCGAGGGCTGCGTGACTTCGGCAATCGAATCGGGCGACGAAGACCTCAAAGCCGCCAAGCTCGCCGAGATCGAACGCGTCGTCGACAAGCTCTCCAAGTAATTGGGGCATTGGGGACAGGTACGTTTGCACCACATTGGTGCAGATTAACCTGTCCCCCTTGCTCTAAATCGGGTATAAAGGCGTGCGGCATATCGAATGAAAGGCAATTTGCATGAATGACTTTATGAAGAGCCGCAATGGCGCTGACGAACTCACCATCGTGATGGGCTTCGCAGGCATTATCATCGTCATGATCGGATCGATAGCCCGCATCCAGTGGCTCAGCTGGATTGCCATCGCCGTAATCGTGATTGGCGTGCTGCGCGGCCTGTCCAAAAATATCGACGCACGTCACAAGGAGAACGAGGCCTTTGTCGCCGCGACCGCCAATGTTCCCGGCTTGGGCAAGTTTGTCGCCAGCTTGGGCGCCGGCGCCGCAGCGGCCAGCACCTCACGCGCAGCCGGAACGAGCAAGGAAGACTTTGAGCGCGCCAAGCGCACAGCCAAGAAGATGTGGAAGGGTCGCAAGACCACGGCATACCTCAAGTGCCCCAACTGCGGCCAGATGCTCTCCGTCCCCAAGGGCAAGGGCAAGATTCGCGTCACCTGCCCCAAGTGCCACGCCAAGATGGAGACGCGCTCATAGCCGCTACACCATAGGACAAATAAAAGCCGAGGCCTCGCACCGGGACCTCGGCTTTTTCTGATTATGACAAAAGGATTGTCCCTTTTTCGCATCGCCATATCGCGCGCTTACGCCACGCCGTCGCGGGCAAGCTCCTCGGCCAGCGCCTCAGCCGGCATGGCCATAATCGCGTCGAGCTCGGCGTCCACCTCGGGAATACGCTTCACCTTGAGCTTGCGTACCAGATCACCGCGACACATCACATGTATCGGCTCACGCAGAGCGCACAGATTATCGAGAGGATTCTCGCGCGTTACCAAGATATCGGCAGCCTTGCCGCACTCGATCGCGCCAGTATCGCCGCCCAGCCCCAGTAGCTCAGCATTGACCTGCGTGGCCGTGTGCAGCGCGAAGGCGTTGCTCACGCCGACATACTTGGCAAAATAGGCGACCTCGCGCCACATGTCATACTGCGTCACGAACGGGCAGCTTGAGTCCGTGCCAAGGCCCACCTTAACGCCAGCTTCCAGTGCGGCACGGGCGCTCTCGATGATGCCCGAGCACACGATGTCGCCGTTCTTCTTTTGCGTATCGGTAGAATGGGTCTTTTCCGGGTCGAGCAATACAAACGGCAGCGCCGGGCTGATAGTGCAGGTCACACTCGGAGCACGCCCCTCGAGCTGCGTGCCCGCGGCGCCACGGTACAGCTCCAAGATTTCGGGTGTCAACGGAGCGCCGTGCTCAATCGTGTCAACGCCGGCCTCAAGCGCGGCCTTCACGCCCTCGGTACTCTCGACATGGGCCATAACCGGAAGGCCCATATCGTGCGCCGCCTTGCATGCCGCCGCGGCAACCTCCACTGGCATACGCAGCACGCCCGGCTCGCCCACCTCGGTCGCATCGAACACGCCGCCCGTCACGAACAGCTTAATGACGTCGGCACCACGCGCATACAGGTCGCGCACCTGTTCGGCTGCCTCGGCGGGACTGTTGGCCACCTGGGCGAACAGGCCCGCACCATGGCCGCCCGGCACCGTGATGCCCGTTCCCGGCGCCACCAGGCGAGGACCCTGATACTTGCCGGCATCGATAGCATCGCGCACGGCCAGATCGGCAAACAGCGGGTCGCCCGCGCCGCGCACCGTGGTCACGCCGCTTGCTAGCTGCTGCTGAGCGCTGCCCTTGAGGATATGGCAGACAATGGCGCGCCCCACGGGATTATCGAGCTTTTTCATCAGCGCGCCCGCATCGCCGGCCGAGACAGGCTTGCCCGAGCCGCACAGGTGCACGTGCATATTGATGAGACCCGGCATGAGATACGCACCTGCCAGGTCGATGACCTCGGCACCCGCCGGAGCTTGGGCCACGGCGCTCGGTCCCATCCAGGTAATGACACCGCGCTCGACGGCCACGGCCATATCGGGCTGCGGCTCCATATGCTCCGAGCCATCCAGAACGGTCGCATTGATAAACAACGTGGGACGATCGGCAGTCGCCATATCGAGCTCCTCCCTCACGATTAACTTGAACATTTGTCCATTATTACCCAGCGCGGAAGGATTGCTGCGGACATATCGGTTAACGGAGAAAGGAGGAGATACGGAGAACGGAACGCGTTGCAGTCCCACCCCAGCGACGTCCGGGAAATGTCTCAATCTGTAACAGGTAGACCGTCTTTAACC
The DNA here is from genome assembly GCA_036549635.1 of Collinsella sp. Lineage (GTDB taxonomy): Bacteria > Actinomycetota > Coriobacteriia > Coriobacteriales > Coriobacteriaceae > Collinsella. The sequence goes on from JAXKHW010000087.1 coordinate 6,719, forward strand.
TTCCAAATGTTACAGATCGAGATTTTTCGGCACTGCGTCCAACCTTTGTCTCAATCTGTAACAGTTGGGTCGAATTTTGGCCGTTAGATGTTACAGATCGAGATATTCTCCAGCCCCGTCGTCAAACGTCTAAATCTGTAACAAGTAGACAGGTTTTCGGCCTCTAGATGTTACAGATTGAGATCTTTTAGCGGCAGCCAGCCTTCTGTCTCGATCTGTAACAGTTACGAGGCCAAACGGCCCCTTGCTGTTACAGATCGAGACAAACTCGGCAGGAACAACCACATCCGCGTCAGTTGCACCCCTCAGCGCCCATACCACTGGCATCTCCATTCCTCGGCCAAATCGGCCCGTCGCGGAATACCCGCCAGCCTCATCTTCTCAACCAGCTTCCCCGGATTCTTGAGCTCATCAAACGTAAACCGAAGCACCTTGTGCCCGAGCATTGTCAGATGGGACTCCCGCTGACGTTCTGCCACGAATGGGTCGACCGACTCCCGACCCTCGTCGTTCTGCAAGGCATACTTCCCCTTTCCGTCCAGCTCGCCAATCACACACGTTCCGTCCTCGAGCCTCCAAAAATAATCAACGCGAAACACTTGGCTCGGATCGAGCGGATCACGAAACTCCACCTGCAGCTCCGGAACCGGAAAGCCGTACGCAATAAAGAACGCCCGAAATCGAGACTCGCCGCCGTTTTCGGACAGCCCGTCCGCATACGACGCAATCACCTGCGCTCTGCGATACCCGCGCTTGCCTTCACAATCCATACGAAGCCGCTCACAAAAGTCATCGCGCGATGCGCCCTTTGCTCGCAACGCAGAATCGGCAATCGCCAGGCCATACGAAAACGGCGCGCGCAGCAGGCAATCCTCTACCGTGCGCCAAAACGGCGTCGCCCGCACGCCGTCGGCTTGTTCAAGCGCACCCGCCGTCTGCGGACGCAACAGCCGGCATCCTGCACTCAGCGGCACCGAGCAACCTGTCTTAACAAGAAATCGCGGCCCGAGCAGATCATTCGGCACCTCCAGACCCCACAAAAGCGCCGCGTCATAACCCCAAAACGCCCAATCGGGATGAAACTCCGCAAGCCCTTTAATGGTCCGCAGCGCTCGCTCCGCCGGCGTCAACGCATCCCAATCATGTTGAAAACAGAACAAATACGGCTCGGGCTCCGCAATATCATCGGTTCCCACATGACGCCGCAGCCACATGAGCTCGGCATTGTCGTGCGTCACAAGCAGCACGCCTTGTTCAGCCGCCTTCGCGAGCCTAGCAAGCATCCTATTCCGCGCCAAGGTGTTACGCGTTGCATGCTTGTGTTTGAAAACGGTATTAGACACTTCCATCACCATCACATCGGACAAATGGGCCATTGTCACCGTTGCCGCTGTCGACAAACGTCTTGATCTGTAACAGTTGGGTCGAGTTTTGACCTGTAGATGTTACAGATTGGGACATTCCCCCAGCCAGGTGCCAAACGTCTCGATCTGTAACAGGTAGACCGGTTTTTTGTCCCTAAACGTTACAGATCGAGACGAATAGACAGGCGGCGGCGCGACTGCCCATCCCCTACTCCCATTCCTGCTCGTAAATATTGAGCGACTTCACATACCGCCCCTGGGCGCCCATGATGTCGCGGATCAGGCGCAAAAAGAAGCTGATGCACGAGGTGTCGAAACCGTCCTCGAGGTCCTCGGGATGCACCGCGCCCGGCCCGTCGATCGCCGTGTCGCTCAGGCGCGCGATGTCATACAGGTAGAGCTGCCCCGCCGTCAGCCAGACATCGTCGACGCACGCGAGTCGCACCGCAATCGCACCATCGTTCCAGTGCTCCTTTTGCACGATATGTGGGTCGTAGACGTCAAAGCGACGGTCGGTGCGCGTGTCCTTCAGCACGACCATGCCAGTCGCGGAATCCTTGTCCAAAATGCCAAAGCGCGAGAAATACTGCGTGTCACGCACCTGCTTAAGTCGCCCGAGCGAAGCAGGAGAAATTGACGCTGGCGGCTCATCCACATACAGCTCCAACAGCGTCTTGCCGTGGCAATAGGGGCGCTCAAACAGCAGCCAATCGGTAAACGCCATGTTGTAGGCCATGATTTCGTTTTGAGAAGGTTCCTCGCAATAGCTAAGCCACGGATTGACGATGATCTCGAACTGCTCGCGCGCCGGCTCCAGGAATTGAAACTTCCGCAGCATCCAAAAGTGAGCCATGTCGGCAATATCGTTGCCGACGGCTTCGGCCAGCTGTGCTCGGTCAAAAACTTGGTCAGTCATGGCATCCTCCTCAAACTGATGGACCTCAATTTGAGCTTACGAGGAGGGCGGGCAACCGAGGCAAGCGCGGGCAAAATAGGCCTTCGGCTGCAAACCAGATGCTAACCAAACACTTGACGGGACACTTGACCGAATGAGCGCACCGCAAAGAAACCGCAGGTAGGCATTGACAGCCAACCCGCCCTTTTGAGCCAGATGCCCGCGGCCACCACAGAAACAACAGGTGACCACAGCCCAAGAAGTCGACAAATGAACACCCGTACGTCGACAAACGAACAGGCGCCCCGCGAAGAGTGTCCCCAACGACTAGACAAAAAAATGACTAGTCGTTGGGGACGTTCTTAAATGACTACCTTACAGCTCCAGCGCCTCGGCGACTTCGGTTGCGCAGGCCAGGGCATCGGCCATGGCATTCACAACGAGCGAGCTGCCGTTGCGGGCATCACCCGCCACATACACCGGCGCGGCATCCGCGGCGACACCCTCCGTGCGAGCCGCGAGGTGCGAGCCCTCGGCAGCCATCACCGGCAGCGGACGACCAGAGGTGGCAACAGGCACGCTCACCGCATCGAACACGCTGTGCTCGGGACCCGTAAAGCCGCAGGCGATGAGCACCAGCTGCGCCGGCACCTCGTGCTCGGAGCCTGCGATGCGCTCCGGCTTGCCGGCCGACCAATCCAGATCGACCACGCGCAGGCCCGCTGCCGCGCCCTTCTTGTCCAGCAGCACCTCGAGCGTATCCACGCCCCAGGCACGCATCTCGCCGCCCATGGCAGCGATAGCCTCCTGCTGACCGTAGTCGGTCTTCTTAACGTTGGGCCACTGCGGCCAAGGGTTGCTCGCCGCACGCTTATCGGGCGCGGCCGGCAAGAACTCAAACTGGCGCACACTGCGCGCACCCTGGCGCACCGCGGTGCCCACGCAGTCGTTGCCGGTATCGCCGCCGCCAATGACCACAACGTCCAGGCCACACGCGTTCACCGCGGGCTCACCACCATCGAGCACCGAGACGGTCGAAGCCGTCAGGTAGTCCACGGCATACACCACGCCCGGGGCATCCACATTCGTAGCCGAAAGACCGCGGGGTGCACGAGCGCCGGCAGCCACCAAAACGGCGTCAAAGCCATTGAGCTTGGCCGCTACCGCAGGGTTCGTAACGTCAGCGCCCAGCTCAAAGACAATACCCAGCTCGCGCATGAGCGCCACGCGGCGCTCGACCACAGACTTCTCGAGCTTCATGTTGGGAATGCCGTACATGAGCAGGCCGCCCGGGCGGTCGTCACGCTCAAACACCGTCACGCGGGCGCCGCGACGCGCGAGCTCCCATGCTGCCACCAGACCAGCAGGACCGGAGCCCACCACGGCGACCGTGGGTGCGCCCTCCCCCGCCGGCTCAAAGCGACGCGGACCGCCATTTGCCCACTCATGGTCGCTGATCGCACGCTCGTTGTCATGAATCGTCGTGGGCTGGCCGTCGACCGAACCCAGGTTGCACGCGGCCTCGCACAGCGCCGGGCACACGCGGCTCGTAAACTCGGGCATGGGCGAGGTGAGCGACAGGCGCTCGGCAGCCTCGTCCCAGCGGCCGCGGTACACCAGCTCATTCCACTCGGGAATCAGGTTGTGCAGCGGGCAGCCACTCGGACGCGCCTTGCCAAAGCTCGCGCCCATCTGACAAAACGCCACGCCGCACATCATGCAGCGGCTCGCCTGGGCACGGCGCGCATCGTCATCGAGCTCCACGTACAGCGGATCAAAATCATGGCTGCGCTCCTCCACGGGGCGAAGCTCGTGGGTCACGCGATCGATATCAAGAAAAGCACCGGGCTTACCCATGGCACTTACGCCTCCTTCTTGGTCGAAGCAACAGAGCTGGCAGCGGCGGTCACAGCGCCAACACCGGCACCGCCCGCAACATCAAAGCGAGCGACATCCGCGGCACTCGCGCGAACGGTCACGATGTCAAACGCCAACTCCTCGGCCTGTGCATGCGTCTTGCCGGCAGCCTCGCCCGCGGCGACAATCGCCAACACGCGCTCGTACTCGGTCGGAATGACCTTCACAAAGTGCTTGCTCATCGTCTCAAAGCTGTACAGCAACTTAATGCCGCGCGGGCTCTGCGTCGCGTCCACGTGCTCCTGGATGAGCTCGCGAATCTGCGCCAGCTCGCCGGCCGTCGGGGCCTTGAGCTCAACGCTCTCGTGGTTCACGCGGGCGTCGAGCGTGCCGTATTGGTCAAAGACATAGGCCACGCCGCCCGTCATACCGGCGGCAAAGTTCTGCCCGACCTCGCCCAGGATGAGCGCCAGACCGCCCGTCATGTACTCGCAGCCATGGTTGCCGCAGCCCTCGACCACCACGGTGGCACCGGAATTGCGCACGGCAAAACGCTGGCCGGCAAGACCGTTAATGAAGCCGCGGCCGCTCGTGGCACCAAAGAACGCAACGTTGCCCACGATGATGTTCTCGTCGAACTTGTAGGTCGCATGCGGGTTGGGGCGCACCGACACCTCGCCGCCCGAAAGGCCCTTGCCAAAGTAGTCGTTAGCGTCGCCGCACACGTTAAGCGTAATGCCGCGCGGCAGGAAGGCGCCAAAGCTCTGACCGGCCGAACCATCGCAATCGATGGTGATGGAGCCGGCGGGAAGGCCCTCGGGATGCGCCTTGATCACCGCGTTGCCCAGGATGGTACCCACGCAGCGGTTGACGTTGGCGATGTCGGCGCGGAAGCGAATCGGACGCAAGTGTGCACGGGCATCGGCCGTGTAGGGCACAAACAACGTGGAGTCGAGCGTCTTGTTGAGCTCGCTGTCCGCGGCCATCTGCGGCAGGAAGTGGCGACCGTCGGCGCCCGGAATATGGGCACCGAACTCGCAGGTCGCGCTCGCCAGCACGGGCGACAGGTCGAGCAGATTGGCCTTGCGGTTGCCCGGGACCTCGATCTGGCGCAAGCACTCGGGATGGCCGACCATCTCGTCGACGGTGCGGAAGCCCAGGCTCGCCATGACCTCGCGCAGCTGCTCGGCCACAAAGAGCATAAAGTGCTCGACGTGCTCGGGCTTACCGCGGAAGCCGCGACGCAGGCGGCAGTTCTGCGTGGCGATGCCGGCCGGGCAGGTGTCCTGCTGGCAGTCGCGCTGCATGAGGCAGCCCATGGAGATGAGCGGCATGGTCGCAAAGCCAAACTCCTCGGCGCCCAGCAAGCATGCCACGGCAACGTCGGTACCGTCCATGAGCTTGCCGTCGGCCTCAAGCACCACGCGGGAG
>JAXKHW010000088.1:0-3912 GCA_036549635.1 Collinsella sp.
CCCCCAGTGCATGCAACATGCTAGAAACCGCTTACGTCCGAACGCTCCCAGCTAGCAACCTGGTCGGGAGACACCGTACCCAGCGCCTCGAACTTCCAGGAGCCGCCCGCCTTCAGATGATTGGTGTTTGCAAGAGCCGTTCCAACCTGGTTGCCATCAGCATCATACAGAACATACTCAATCTGAATGTAGCTCTTTTCCTTGTCCGTGTTATTGGTCAGCGTCCCCGTGATCTTATAGGCAAACTGATTGGAAGTGTCTTCAGCCTCGTCAGCAATGGTATACGGTTCTTGCGGTTCTTTTTGCTCCTCAGCCTGCTGTGTCGTCCCGGCAGGTTTTGCCGAATCGCTCGCAGGCGAATCGGTTGAGTTGCCGCCCATAGAGCCCACGGCACCGACAATAACCAGCACCACGATGACGCCTAGGACAATCTTACCGATCGGCTTCTTTCCCTCTTTTGCCATTATTCATCCTTCCTACGATCCGGCTACCGTGCCGGCACACAGCACATCGTAGGAAGGATTAAACTTGAATTCATTAGCTGAGAGCTAAGGTTGCGGTAAACGGCCAATGCAGTTATCCAAACGCCGAGCAAACGCACTTTGCGCGACCGTCTGCCGGCAGCGCATCAACCCACCGTGACGGATTCCCCGGTAAAGGCACTGACCATCAACAGGACAAAGAACACCAGGTAGCTGACACTCAGCGGGTACGCAATGACCAGGAATACAACCCAGCCGACATTGGTTTTACCGCCGGCACGGCGTCGCTCGCGATTGCGGCAGAGCCAAATCGTCACGCCGATGGCAGTGATAAACAGTACGAGTGCCGCCGCAGCCAGCCCAGCAAGCGCAAACATCACGCCAATGCTCACAGCAATAACCGGAAGCAACAACAAGCCGCATCCACACCCACCGGGACTATAAACGGCAGACTGTCGGCGTCGTTCCATCGTCACTCCAACCTCAATATCTTTGAGCACTACAACGCAGCGGCCTGCTGGACAGGAACGATCTTATTCAGCTCCGGTTCGATCCGCCTTTTCTCGGCCTCAAGGTCAAACGCCACCTGAGCGCGCAGCCAATAACCATCCGTCAGGCCAAAATAACGGCAAAGACGGAGGTCGGTGTCGGCCGTCACGCGACGTTTTCCCAAGACAATCTGCCCGATACGCTGAGCCGGAATCCCAGTCTCTTTCGCAAGGCGATATTGAGAAATGCCCATGGGAACAAGAAACTCCTCTTTGAGAAGCTCACCAGGAGTCACCGGCGACAGCAAATCGGCCGAAGTCTCATCACTTGTGATAATCGACGATTTCGACATTCCAAGCCATCTCCTGTCTCCACTCAAAACAGACCCGATAGCGCTCGTTAACACGGATGCTATATTGACCGGCACGATCGCCCTTCAAAGCTTCCAGGCGGTTGCCCGGTGGAACGCGAAGATCATCAAGCGAAGCACAAACCTGCAGTTGGCGAATCTTCCTCAACGCAACACGCTCAAAGGGCACGAACCTCCTGACCCGCACACCCATGGCAAAGCGTTCGGTATCCTCATCTTTATACGATGCAATCATAGTATCGCCTTACGTTAGTAACGTCAAACGTTTCTATAGACTTACATCTCTATTATATCGTACGTTTGTTCGTGTTTTCTAGAACAAATAGTCCTTTGCGCCTTAGTCAAGCAAAAGCAATCGTTTGTAGACATCGAGGCCTTTGAGTAGGATTTCCTCGTCGAAGAGCATGGCATCGGTGTGAAGGGCGCTCATCGCATAAGCTGGACAGCCGTCTGCGTCGATCGGGTTTTCTTGCGCCTCTCGCATACCCGTGCCCAGCAGGAAAAACACGCCCGGCAGATGGCGCTGATAGAACGCGAAATCCTCGGCGATTAGCAGCGGCTCGTCCACGAGCTGCAATTCGGGCAGAGCGGGCGCGATTCGGGCAAACAACTCAGGGTCGTTATCGACCGGTGGATAGCCCTCGGCAAAGTCAAGATCATACGTGCAGCCCGTTGCGGTGCACGCCTCGTCGAGCACACGGCGTACGCCTTCGCGCGCACGGTCGAACATGTCGTCCGTAAACACACGTAGGCTGCCGGCAACATGGGCCTCCCCCGCCACCGCGTTGCAGACGGCACCGGCCTGCAGCAGACCAAACTTACCGATACAGGGCTCGTCGGTGCCCAGCTCGTCCATCAGCTCGCGCTCGGCAACCAAAAACTTCGCTGCCGCCAACGCGGCATCGTGCGACTCCCCAACCGGCACACCATAGGTCTTAGCGATGTGGATGCTCGTACCGTGAATATGGATATGCGTCTCGCTCGAACGCGCCAGCAGCGGACCGGAACAACTCGCCAACGTGCCGGCAGGCAGATCGGGCCACACATGGAAGCCAAAAATGCGGTCGGCCCCATAGCGCTCGAACACACCACTCTCGCATACCGTCTTGGCACCACCGGTCGTTTCCTCGGCCGGCTGGAACACAAAGAGAACGTTGCGCCTAATGGCGCCCGGCTGTTCGCGAATCGTACGGTCGACATACGTCGCGGCGGCAAGCGCCATGGCCATATGTCCGTCATGTCCGCAAGCGTGCATCTTGCCGGGATGGGTCGAGGCAAAGGCCGCTCCCGTCGCCTCCGCGATGGGCAGCGCATCCATATCGGCGCGAATCGCCGTGGCATGCGCGGCATCAACGCCGGCGTCGAAGAAAGCACAGACGCAGTTGGGGCACGGATGGGTCACTTCGCAGGTGAGCGGTGCCAACACGCCCTCGATATAGGCAATGGTTTGCGGAAGATCGAAATCGAGCTCCGGAATGCGATGGAGATCGCGGCGATAGCGACGGAGTTCTTGGAGCTCGGTCATAGAGGATCCCTTCGTGAGGCACATCTGTTGCAACTTATTGTGATACAGGATTGTGGCGCACATGTTTCCAGCATATCCCTGCATTTTTTAAACGTTATATACGAATACTCTTGTTTGGTAAAGTGCAACGTGATAGGGTCTTTACCACTTGATAGAGGCGCGGGCACGAAGAGCCGCGGGCGAGCCGGCAGGCTTTGACCCCGTGGGGAGGCGAAACCCGCCGAACTGGGTTTTACGGGCACGAACAACCTGGTGGGCCTGTGGGAAACACCCACAGGACTGTCTGCAGCAATGCGGGAGCGCTATCCGGACATTGGGTCCACGTTATGCGGATTCGATGCGCAGATGGCGCCGTCTGGATAGCGAGGTTTACGGGACATGGCATTGACCCCCAACGAGGCATATGCGGCCAAGCAGCCGTTTGTGGACAAGAAGACGCTCGAGCATATCGTCGAGCAGTTTCCCACGCCGTTTCATCTATACGACGAGGCGGGCATCCGCCGCAACATGCAAGAAGTGCGCGACGCCTTTGCATGGAACCCGGGCTTTAAGGAATACTTTGCCGTCAAGGCCAACCCCAACCCGGCGCTCATCTCCATTCTCAACGAATACGGCTGCGGCTGCGATTGCTCGAGCTATACCGAGCTCATGATCGCCCGTTCGCTGGGTATCACGGGACACGACATCATGTTCTCGTCCAACGACACGCCGGCAGCAGATTTTGCCCTTGCAGATAAGCTGGGCGCCATCGTCAACTTTGACGACATAAGCCATATCGAGTTCTTTGAGCGCGTTGCGGGGCCCATCCCCAAGACGGTCAGTTGCCGCTTTAATCCGGGCGGCCTGTTCCAGCTCTCCAACGGCATTATGGACAACCCCGGCGACTCCAAGTACGGCATGACCACCGAGCAGCTCTTTGAGGCTTTCCGCATGCTCAAGGCCAAGGGCGCCGAGAATTTTGGCATCCATGCCTTCCTTGCCAGTAACACCGTCACTAACGACTACTATCCCAAGCTCGCGCGCATCCTCTTTGAACTTGCCGTACG
>JAXKHW010000089.1:0-5227 GCA_036549635.1 Collinsella sp.
CACTCTGATCATCTCGGTGCCCATCAGCCTAGGCGGAGCGGTCTTCCTGGTTGAGTACGCGCCGAACGGCCCTATCCGCGACATCGCCTCTACCGCCATCGAGACGCTGTCCTCGCTGCCTTCCATCGTCGTCGGCATGTTCGGCTTTCTGGTGTTCTCGGTGCAGCTGGGCTGGAAGTACTCCATCATCTCCGGCGCCGTCGCGCTCACCATGTTCAACATCCCCATCCTGGTGCGCGTGATCCAGCAGGCGCTCGAGGACGTGCCGCAGGCCCAGCGCGATGCGTGCCTGGCCATGGGCCTCACTCGCTGGGAGGCCACGCTGCACATCCTGATCCCCGAGGCCATGCCCGCTATCGTGACCGGCATCGTGCTTTCGGCCGGCCGTGTGTTTGGCGAGGCCGCAGCACTGCTCTTTACCTCGGGCATGAGCTCGCCGGTTCGCCTGAACTTCTTGAGCTTTAACCTGTCGAGCCCCACCTGCGCCTGGAACGTGTTCCGCCCCGGCGAGTCGCTCGCCGTGCACATCTACAAGATCTATGGCGAAGGCAGCCCCGAGGCCCAGCAGATCGTCTGGGGCACCGCGGCGCTGCTGATGATTTGCGTGCTGCTGTTTAACGTAATCGCCCGCATTGTGGGCAAGCAACTGGCAAGGAAGATGACGGCCGAATGAGCGAGATAAATGCAACGCCCGCAACTGAGGCGGCATCGTCCGAGACCCAGGACTTTTTGTCGAGCGTGGGGGAGAGCGAGAAGCGCGTGCGCGCGAGCGGCAAGGCCGTGAGCGACGAGGTCGTGCTCTCCACCAAGGACGTCAACGTGTACTATGGCGACCACCATGCCCTGCACGACACGTCGCTCGACTTTCACAAGGGCGAGATCACGGCGCTCATCGGGCCTTCGGGCTGCGGTAAGTCGACCTTCTTGCGTAGCCTCAACCTTATGAATCGCGAGATTCGCGGCTGCCGCGTGGAGGGCGAGATCAACTATCGCGGGCGCAACGTGAACACCAAGACCGAGAACACCTACGAGTTGCGTCGCTCCATTGGCATGGTGTTCCAGCAGCCCAACCCGTTTCGCAAGTCCATTCGCGACAACATCACGTTTGCGCCTAGGCGCCACGGCATCACCGACCGCGACGAACTCGACCGCATGGTCGAGGAGAGCCTGCGCGGCGCGGCGCTGTGGGACGAGGTCAAGGACAAGCTCGACAAGAGCGCCTATGCGCTTTCGGGCGGTCAGCAGCAGCGCCTGTGCATCGCGCGCACGCTGGCGCTCAACCCCGACGTGATCTTGTTCGACGAGCCCTGCTCGGCGCTCGACCCCATCTCGACGCTGGCGATCGAGGACCTGATGTCATCGATCGTTGCCGACCGCGCCATCGTCATCGTGACGCACAACATGGAGCAGGCGTCGCGTGTGTCCAACCGCACGGCGTTCTTCTACATGGGCGATATGGTCGAGTACGACGAGACTGACGAGATTTTCCAACGGCCCAAGGATAAGCGGCTGAATGATTACCTCACCGGCATGTTCTCCTAGTCCGGGACATGCTTGAGGCCCGCGGCGGCCACGGTTGCCACGGGACTGATTGGAGAGGCGGGTCATCTCTTTTGGGAGATGGCCCGCCTTTTTGTGTCGTGTGCGGCCCGCCTTTTCGCTGCTATTATGGACAACGTTGAATTTCTACGAAGGAGCAGGGCATATGGCGATTCTTTTGGGATGCGATTCCGTCAGCCTAGAGTTTCCCACCAAGCATATTTTCGATAGCGTGACGCTCGGCGTGGGCGAGGGCGACCGTATTGGTATTGTCGGTAAAAACGGCGACGGCAAGTCGACGCTGCTGAGCGTGCTCGCCGGCACGCTGGAGCCCGACGACGGCCGCGTGACGCATCGTCGCGGCACCACGATCGGCCTGCTCGGCCAAAAGGACCAGCTTGTCGACACCGACACCGTGCACCATGCCGTCGTGGGCGACACGCCCGAGTATGAGTGGGCGTCGAGCCCCCGCACGCGCCAGATCCTCGCCGGTCTCATTAGCGATGTGCCCTGGGAGGGCACGGTGGGCGAGCTTTCGGGTGGCCAGCGCCGCCGCGTGGACCTCGCGCGCCTGTTGATCGGCGACTACGACGTGCTCATGCTCGACGAGCCCACTAACCATCTGGACATGCGCACCATCAACTGGCTTGCACGCCATCTTAAGGCTCGCTGGCAGCGCGGTCAGGGCGCAATGCTCGTGGTCACGCACGATCGCTGGTTCTTGGACGAGGTCTGCACCAGCATGTGGGAGGTCCACGACGGCCAGGTCGATCCCTTCGAGGGCGGCTACTCCGCATATATCCTGCAGCGCGTGGAGCGCGACCGCATGGCCGCGGTTACCGAGGAACGCCGTCGCAACATGGCGCGCAAGGAGCTCGCGTGGCTGAGCCGCGGCGCCCAGGCGCGTTCCACCAAGCCCAAGTTTCGCGTTGATGCCGCTCGCGAGCTGATCGCCGACGTGCCGCCCCTGCGTGACGAGCTGGAGCTCAAGCGCCTCGCCGTGAGCCGCCTGGGCAAGCAGGTTATCGATGTGGTCGACGTGGACGCCGGCTATGCGGATACCGATGGCGCGCCCAAGCAGGTGCTCTCTGACGTGACCTGGCTCATTGGTGCGGGCGACCGCTATGGCCTGCTGGGCGAGAACGGTGCCGGCAAGTCGACGCTGCTCGACGTGATCCAGGGCAAGATTGAACCCACGCGCGGCCGCGTGAAGATTGGCCAGACAGTGCGCTTTGGCGTGCTGTCGCAGCAGCTCGAGGAGCTCGAACCCTACATGGGCGACACGATCCGCGAGGTGCTCGGCAACTATAAGAAGTACTACGTCATCGACGGCAAGGAGACTTCGCCCGAGAAGCTCTGCGAGCGTCTGGGCTTTACGACGCAGCAGCTCTGGAGCCGCATCGGCGATCTTTCGGGCGGCCAGCGCCGTCGCCTGTCGCTGTTGCTGACGATTCTGGACGAGCCCAACGTGCTCATCCTGGACGAGCCGGGCAACGACCTGGATACCGACATGCTCGCGATTGTCGAGGACCTGCTGGACGGCTGGCCCGGCACGCTGATCCTGGTGACACACGATCGCTTTTTGATGGAGCGCGTGACAGACCAACAGTGGGCACTGCTCGATGGCCATCTGACGCATATGCCCGGCGGCGTGGACCAGTACCTGCGCCTGTGCAACGCTACCGCCGAGGGCGAGCCCGTGGGCGCGCCGAGCGCTAAGACCGGCACGTTCGACACCGGTGCGGCGGCTGCTGCCGACAAGCCCAAGTCGAGCGGTCAGCCCAACGGCCTTTCCAACGCCGAGCGTCAGAAGCTCCGCCGCGAGGTGAGCTCGCTCGAGCGCAAGATGGAGACGCAGCGCGCCCGCGTGGAGGAGGCCGAGGCCGCCATGGCCCAGGTCGATCCCACCAACTACACGGCGCTCGGCGAGCAGCAGGCAAAGATCGACGAGGCTCACGCCGCCATGGACGAGCTGGAGATGGCGTGGCTCGAGGCGAGCGAAAAGCTCGAGGGCGAGGAGTAGGCGAGAATGATCAAAGCCGCGTTTTTCGATATCGACGGTACGCTGCTGAGCTTTAAGACCCACCGGATTCCGGCGTCGGCGCAGCAGGTGCTCGACAGCTTTCGCGAGCAGGGGATTGCGTGCGTGATCGCCACGGGCCGTCCGACCTACCAGATGCCGGACTGGCTGTTCGACCTGGGCTGGGATGCGTACATTACGCTTTCGGGCCAGCACTGTTTTGATGCCAAGGGCGTCTACCGCAGCTGCCCGATCGATCCGGACGACGTTGCGGTGATTGTGGACCAGGTGGCGCAGGGGCGCTACGACTCACTGTGCATGCAGGGCGAGAACTCGTTTGTGAACCGCCTGTCCGAGCGCGTGGTGACGGCTGGCAGCAACGCGGGAATCGTCTACCACGAGGAGCCGTTTGAGCATGCCTTTGACGCGCCGGTCTATCAGTTCTGTGCCTTTGTTGACCCAGTTGACGAGCATATCGTGACCGATGCCGTGTCGCATTCGCTCACCACGCGCTGGTGCGACCTGTTCTGCGACATTATTCCGGCCAACGGCGGCAAGGACCTGGGCGTGGCGGCGACGCTCGAGCGGCTTGGTATCGACGCGAGCGAGGCGATTGCCTTTGGCGACGGCGAGAACGACCTGTCGATGTTTGCCGCCGTGGGCACAAGTGTGGCCATGGGCAACGCGCAGGACACGGTGAAAGCTGCAGCGACCTATGTGACGACAGCCGTGGACGACGATGGCATCTACAACGCCGCGAAGCACTTTGGACTCATGTAGCTGCGACCCGGCACTTGGGGACACTCCTTGCGGGGCGTGTTCCCATTTTGTTTTCGTCCCGCTCGTTTTGTGAAACACGGCTAACTTTTAGGCAAAGTAGTAAGACATGGGCAACTTTTGCGGTAAAGTAAGCCGTGGAAAGTATCCAACGGCTAACTAGCAATCATCGCGAAAGGCGGCCCATGGCCCTGCGTGAATCCGGAGAAGACTATCTCGAATCGATCTACGTTCTGTCGCAACGTCAGGGCATCGTGCGCTCGATTGATGTTGCAGAGTACCTTGGCGTAACTAAGGCAAGCGTTTCAAAAGCTATGGCGACGTTGGAGAACAACGGCTACGTCGAAATGGGCAAGCGAGATGTTCATCTGACGGAGCGTGGTCTGGAGGTCGCTCGTCAAATGTGGGAGCGTCACTGCTTTTTCGTGGGGCTGCTGGAGGATGCGGGTGTTTCGGCTGAGGTCGCGTCGCAAGAGGGCTGCCACATGGAGCACTGCCTGAGCGAGGAGAGCTTTGAGAAGCTAAGATCGATGCTGGGGCGGGACGGTGCTTCGGCGCCAACAATGACCGACTAGCACTCCCGCAGCGGCGCGCCTCCCGCGCCGGAACGGTGCGGGACAGCGACCGAGACGAGTGGTCCCACCAACTAAGTCCAACTCAGACAAGGAACCCCACCAGCAAGCGATGCCCAAGAACCGCCAGCTGTGTCAACGCAGGTCGGGGCCGGGCTTGGTTTTGAAAACATTCCGCAGCGCGAGACCCGTCTTTCCGTTGCTCCGCAGGAGCAGGAAAGACGGGCCTCATGCGCGAGGACGTTTTCAAAACCAAGCCCGGTCCCGGCCGGACAGCCCACGAACGCTACAGGTTCTTGACACCCATCGCGCGCATGGC
>JAXKHW010000090.1:0-6137 GCA_036549635.1 Collinsella sp.
ATACATAAGGCTGTCAAACATGCCGGCAAGCACCGCAGTGGGCATAGCAATAGTCAGAGCGGTCTCGGGACCCGCACCCATAGTAATCGCAAAGGCTGTTCCCAAAACTGAACCAACAATTACGTTGGGCGGCACGGCAGCACCAACCTGCCAGACCCCCATGAACGCGAGTTCGAGCTGGAAACCAACAATAACGCCAGTCGGAATATCACCCAAAAAAATACCGACGATCGCTCCGAGGACAATCGGCCGCTCGACCATCGCAGTACCGAGTAAATAATCCGATTGACCTATCGCAGCGGCAAGACCAACCAGAAAAGCCTGAAGCAGCATATTTCTCCCTCTTCCTACAAATCAAAACTTGTTACGATGCGTTTTTTCTCGCTAGCAACCTGCCTTACCTCGAACTCGATTCCATCAGCCATGGCTTTCTTAATTTCATTAATATCGGATTGGGAAAGGCGCACAGCAGGGCCAAGCTCCTTTACGCTATCCCCCAACGGTCGAGCGCCGCCTAAATTCACAGACGTTATTTTTGGACACGCACGCGCAACTTCACAGGCGTCATGTACATTTCCCGCAACAACAATTAGCTCGTATTTATCCACCGCGCTTCCGTTAAGGGCCACGATGGAATCTTCTACACTTTTGACAACCAATTTGGCATCAGCGGGTTTTGCAATTCGCAGCGCTTGAATTCGCTCTTTGCTTGCGGCGTACTCATCTGAAACCACAAGAATAGCGTTTGCTTCAAGCGTTGGATACCAAGAGAACACGGTCTGCCCATGCACTAACCGGCTATCGACGCGACACAGTTTAATCATTTTGCCCCTTTCTCGACTTGAACACAGACAATCATCCTTGACTGCTAATGGCATATTACGTCATATGACGTAATATGCCATTACATAATATCTTGAACGGTTGAATATCACCGCTAAATGGTATTTATCTCTAAAAACAGGAGGTGCAGTCCGTCTAGACACAGTGCGTCGGGGCGAGAGGGGCCGAGTTTCCTCCTGAGCGACTCTGCTTGCAGCCGGCGCGAAGGGGGAAACTCGGCCCCTCCCGCCCCGGCCGGACAGCTCGACCTACACCGTGTGCTGCGGCAGGTCCTGCAGGGCGATGACGTCCATGCCCATGTCGTTGGCGCTGCCGTGACCCTGCTGGTCCTCGCGCACGGCCTCGATGGCACTCACGTATGTGTTGGCGGCAGACATCGCCGTCACGCAGGTCACACCGCGGCGTACGGCCTCGGTACGTAGCAGGTAGCCATCGCCACGCGAGCCCGGACCATACGGCGTGTTGATGATTACCGCAATCTTGCCATCGGCGATGAGGTCGCCGATGTTGGGGCGCTCGCCGTCGTGCGGGCCGCTGATCTTCTCCACGACCTCGCACGTCACGTTGCCGCCACGCAGCACGCGCGCCGTACCCTCGGTGGAGCAGATATCAAAGCCCAGGTAGCGAAGGATACGCGCAACCGAAAGGATATGACGCTTGTCGCGGTCGCACACGCTAATGAACACCTTGCCGGCGCTCGGGTCGGGCAGCTTGTAATCGATCGCCAGCTGCGTCTTGGCGTATGCCTCGGGATAGCTCTTGGCGATACCCATGACCTCGCCCGTCGACTTCATCTCGGGTCCCAGGATAACGTCGGCTCCCGGGAAACGGCCCCAGGGCATAACGGCTTCCTTCATGCAGAACCAGTCCAGCTGACGCTCGTCGCTCGGCAGGCCCAGGCTCGCGATGGAATCGCCTGCCATGATACGCGCCGCGCACTTGGCCAGCGGCACGCCGGTGGCCTTGGAGATAAACGGCACGGTGCGGCTCGCGCGCGGGTTTGCCTCGATCACGTAGACGGTCTCGCCCTTGATGGCGTACTGCACGTTGACCAGGCCGCGCACGCCCAGCGCCATCGCGATGCGGCGCGTGGTCTCGCGAAGCTTTGCCTGCAGACTCTCGCTAAAGCTGAACGGCGGAATGCAGGTCGCGGAGTCGCCGGAGTGAATACCGGCCTCCTCGATATGCTCCAGAATGCCGCCGATGTAGACCTCTTCGCCATCGCACAGGGCGTCGACATCTGACTCGATCGCACCCTCCAAGAAGCGATCCAGATACACCGGGTAGTCGGGGCTAATGCGCGCAGCCTCGGCCATGTAATCGCGCAGGTGCTCGGCATCGTAGGCGATCATCATGCCGCGGCCGCCCAGCACGTAGCTCGGACGTACCAGCAGCGGGTAGCCAATGTGTGCGGCAACGGCCTCGGCCTCCTCAAACGAGGTGGCCTGACCCGCCGGCGGGTACATAATGCCCAGCTTGTCGAGCAGAGCGGCGAAGCGCTCGCGGTCCTCGGCAAAGTCGATGGCATCGGGCTTGGTGCCCATGATGTTCACGCCGCTCTCCTCGAGCATGCGCGCCAGCTTAAGCGGGGTCTGGCCGCCAAGCGTCACCACGACGCCATCGGGGCGCTCAACGTCGATAACGTCCATGACGTCCTCGTAGGTGAGCGGCTCAAAGTACAGGCGGTCGGACGTGTCATAGTCGGTCGAGACGGTCTCGGGATTGCAGTTGACCATGATGGTCTCAAAACCACGGGCCGCCAGTGCATAGCTCGCATGCACACAGCAGTAGTCGAACTCGATACCCTGGCCAATGCGGTTGGGGCCGGCGCCCAGGATCATCGCCTTGGGCTTGTCCGCCGGCGTGGTCTCGTCGGGAGCTACGCACTTCTTGGCATCCGGGCTCGTGCGGTAGATGTTCTCGTACGTCTTGTAGTGATATTCCGTGGCGCTCGAGAACTCCGCAGCGCAGGTATCGACCGTCTTCATGCTGGGAACCACGCCCAGACCCTTGCGATAAGCGCGAACAAAGCGCTCGTCCGAGCCGGTCAGCGCGGCGATCTCGGCGTCGCTCGTACCGTACTGCTTGAGCAGACGCATCGCGTCGGCGTCGATATCCTCCACACGCAGGCCGCGAATGCTCTCCTGGACCTGCACCATGTCGTTGATGCGGTTGAGGTACCACGGATCGATGCCGCAGATGGCATGGATGCGGGTGATGTCCCAGCCACGGCGCAGGGCCTCGACCACAAAGAAGATGCGGTGCTCGGTCGGGGTCGCCACGGCCTGAGCGAGCTCGTCGTCGCTCAGCTTGTCGGCACCCTCCTTGCCACCGGCGCAAATGCCCTGGTGGCCGTCCTCCAGCGAGCGCATAGCCTTGCCAAAGGCCTCCTCAAAGGTGCGGCCGATCGCCATGATCTCGCCCACGGCCTTCATGCGCGTGGTGAGCGTGGGGTCGGTACCCTTGAACTTCTCGAAGGCAAAGCGCGGCACCTTGACGACGCAGTAGTCGATTGTGGGCTCAAAGCAGGCGGGCGTTGCCTTGGTAATGTCGTTGACGATCTCGTCGAGCGTGTAGCCCACTGCCAGGCGCGCGGCGGCCTTGGCAATGGGGAAACCCGTGGCCTTGGAGGCCAGCGCGGACGAACGGCTCACGCGCGGGTTCATCTCGATGACGATCAGGCGGCCGGTCTGGGGGTTCACGGCAAACTGCACGTTGGAGCCGCCGGTCTCGACGCCGATCTTCTCCAAGATGGCGAGCGAGGCGACACGCATGCGCTGATACTCCAGGTCGGAAAGGGTCTGCGCCGGCGCCACGGTGATGGAGTCGCCGGTATGCACGCCCATGGGGTCGAGGTTCTCGATGGAGCACACGATGATGCCGTTGCCGGCGTGGTCACGCATGACCTCCATCTCGTACTCTTTCCAGCCCTCGATGGACTCCTCGACCAGCACCTCGTGGGCGGGCGAGAGCTCCAGGCCCTGGCTCACGATGGAGACGAGCTCCTCGTGGGTGTGAGCGATGCCGCCGCCGGCGCCGCCGAGGGTAAAGCTCGGGCGCAGTACGCAGGGATAGCCCACGCGCTCGGCGATGGCCTCGGCGTCGGCCACGCTGTAGGCATAGCCCGAGCGCGCGACCTCCAGGCCAATCTCGGCCATGGCCTCGTTAAAGAGCTTGCGGTCCTCGCCGCACTCGATGGCGGCCAGGTCGCAGCCGATCATCTCGACGCCGTACTTGTCGAGCGTACCGTCTTTCGCCAGCTCGACGGCGGCGTTCAGACCGGTCTGGCCGCCCAGCGTGGGCAGCAGCGCGTCCGGGCGCTCTTTCTTGATCACGCGCTCGATAAACTCGGCGGTAATGGGCTCAACATAGGTGCGGTCGGCAAGACCCGGGTCGGTCATGATGGTCGCCGGGTTGGAGTTGACCAGGATGACCTCAAAGCCATCCTCCTTGAGCACCTTGCAGGCCTGGGCGCCGGAGTAGTCGAACTCGCAGGCCTGGCCAATAACAATGGGGCCCGAACCGATAACGAGGATGCGCTTGATGTCAGTACGTTTCGGCACGTTAGTTCTCCTCGGTCTCAGCGGTCTCGGACTCAGCAAAGTTCCAGCCGGCAAGGCGGTCCTTCGCGGTATCGATGTCCAGGTAGTTCTCCTCGCCGTCCATGAGTCGCGTAAAGGCGGTAAAGAGATAGTGGGCATCGGTGGGGCCAGGCGAAGCCTCGGGGTGGTACTGGACCGAGAAGCACGGGGCGTCGAGCAGCTGGATGCCCTCGGCGGTGCCGTCGTTGAGGTTCACGTGCGTCAGGCGAATGCGGCCAAAGCGCTCGTTCATCACGACCGGCGCGATTCCGCGGCGCACCCAGACGCGCAGATCTCCATCGGCCGCATGCTCGGTCTCGCCGCCGGAAAGCTCGGGGACAAGCTTGCCCAGGCTGGGGAACAGCAGGCCAAAGCCATGGTTTTGCGCGGTAATCTCCACGCGACGGCTTACCAGGTTCATGACCGGCTGGTTGCCACCGCGGTGACCGAATTTAAGCTTTTCCATCTGGGCGCCGCAGGCCAGGCTGATCATCTGATGGCCCAGGCAAATGCCAAAGACCGGCACCTTGCCGATCAGCTGCTGCACCTGCTCGTAGGTCTCCACCACAGCGTCGGGGTCGCCGGGGCCATTGGACAAAAAGACGCCGTCGGGATTCATGTCGAGCACCTCACTCGCGGGCGTGTCCCACGGCACGACGGTAAGGTCGCAGCCGGCGCGGACCAGACCCTCCAGAATGCCGCGCTTCACACCGCAGTCGTAGGCGACCACTTTGTGACGGGCAGGAGCGGCAGCCGTAAGCGCAAAGTCATGCGTGGCAGGCAGGTCGGCGGCCACAAACTCGTGAGGTACGGGGCAACTTACGGTCTTGACCAGGTTCTCGCCTACCAGCGTGGGCGCAGCGGCCAGACGCTCGGCAAGCTCGTCGACGTCGAAGATCTCGGTCGAGATAATGCCCATCTTGGAACCATTGTCGCGCAGATGGCGCACCAGGGCGCGAGTGTCGACACCCTCGATAGCGACGATGCCGTGAGCGCGCAGGTACTCCGGCACGCTGACGGCCGAACGCCAGTTAGAAGGCGTGGCGCACATGTCGCGAACGATCATGCCGCGCATGGCCGGAGCGCTCGCAGGGCGCACGGCGTCGCCGGGGAAGGCCGACTGGACGTCGGCCTCGTCGATACCGTAGTTGCCGATCTGCGGATAGGTCATGGTTACGATTTGGCCGGCATAACTCGGGTCGGTCATGACCTCAAAGTAGCCCTCGAGCGAGGTGTTGAAGCAGACTTCGCCGGTCGCGGTGCCCTCGGCGCCGCATGCACGTCCATAAAAAATGGTCCCATCCTCAAGATACAGGATGCAGGGACCGCAGGTGCCCTTGCTGGTTTTGGCCAGCATACGCTGGCAAAGCTCGCTGGGCGCGAAGGTGCGGGCGGCAGCGCCCGCGGTATGGTTGTTCGCCATAATTCTCCTTCCCGGTCTCACAGGACCGGCTTAAAGGTGTGTAGTTAGGCCTCGCGGTATTGTAACCGCAAGCATGCCTCATGGCGTTAATTTCATCGAAATGTTTACGAAATGATAATTATGACTTTCTATGCATAATGATTTTTCTGGGACGGGGATTAAAAAAGGCTCTGTTAGACCAGGATTGACATGCCGGCCTGCCGGCTATCTCGCCGTCTCCCCGTCGGGCGCCGGCGTCCTGACCCTCATCTCGAACGGCATCCCGCCCTCTCGGACGAGCGCCCTGAGGA
>JAXKHW010000091.1:0-9544 GCA_036549635.1 Collinsella sp.
GACTACGGGCGCTCCATATTGGGAACGATGCTGCCTTCGGTCACCGCATGCACGGCCAGGCGCATGATGTTGTCGTAGCCGGTCTTGCTCAGGATCTCCGAGATGCGGCGCTTGATGGTGCCCTCACTCATAAACAGTTCGGCCGCGATCTCGCGACGGCTCTTGCCCTCGCAGGCGAGGCGCAAAATCGACAGCTCGACATCGTCGAGTGCCGCCGTACCCGAAAAAATGCTCTCGGGCGGCTTGGGAAACGTGCAATAGCCCGCCAGCGTGGAGCGCATCACGGCGAACAGCTCGTCGATACCGACGTTCTTGTACACAAAGCTGTCGACGCCCGCCTCGCGGGCCTGATCGACAAAGGTGATCTCGGGCATGCCGGTCATGATAATGATGCGACACTCGGGCAGTTGCTCCTTGATGCGCGCCGCCGCCACGATGCCGTTTGAATCGTGTTCGGTGCACACGTCCATCAGTATCATGTCAGGGCGCTCCTTGAGCGCGACACCCAAGGCCTCGGAGGCATCGGCGATCGCGGCGACGACGGTCATATCGGGCTGGTCGCCAACGGAGCGCGCCAGGCTTTCGCGCAGGATGGCCTGGTCTTCGACGATTAACACGCGGATCATGAGCTTCTCCTTTGGACCGTGGCGCTGGAGGCGAGCGGAATGGATACCGTAAGCGTAAAGGGTGGGGCGGCATGGACCTCAAGGCTGCCGCCCAGATTCTGTGCGACATGCCTCATACCAGGGATACCCGTTCCCTCGCGATACGATACGGGGGCTGGGGAGCCGTCGTTAGAAATCGTCATGCGCGCGACGGCTCCAGCATCCGCCCCCTCCTGCCACAGACGCACGTGGACCCGATGCGCCTGCGCATGCTTGGTGGCATTGGTCGAGGCCTCACGGATAATCTGCAAAAATGCGGCGGCGACACGCACGTCCTCAGGCAGCGCACCCTCAACATCGATCTGCACACTCACCAGGCCAAAAGCATGGATGATATCGCCCAGCTGCTCTGCAGGCTCGCTGGCACCGTCACTACGCAAATCGGCGGCGATTGAGCGCAGCAACGGGTCAATCTGCTCGAGTGACTCGTCATCCAGGCGCCCCTCCTCCAAATAGCGATGAAGAATGGACAGGCGCTGCCCGATCACATCGTGCACGCGGGCGCGCATACGTAGGTAAGCCGCATTGTCGGCAACCTTTTTAACTTCTTCGATCTGGGCCTGGAGCTCTTGGCCCGCAAGCTCAAGCAGGTGGTTGGCTTGCGCCAAGCGGTCATGAGCATGCGCGTACTCTGTCACATCAAGACCGATAATGCGCTCGAACGAACGGCCCGAAACCATAACACGATCGCACACAAACAGGCGAATCTCGGCGGGAGAGACCTCGACTACCGCACGCGCCTCACCAAAACGGTCCAGATTAATCCGCACACGGTTCCTACTGCTTTCGGGCATTTGCATGCTAAGTTTGCGCAGGTCGTTCCATGTGCTGCTCATGTCACACAGATCGGTAGGCATATGAAGTTCCACCAGGTTTTTGCGCATGCAGCGGTTCATGAGCAGCGGACGGCCCCTCGGGTCCAGATACAGGATGCCCACGGGAATCACGTTGATGGTCTCGATCGTCGAGAACATGGTGATATCCTCCTGGCGGTTACGGACGTCCATCAAGAGCGCCGCGATGGAACGGAACAGGAAGAACGCTCCCTCTGCGATAAGGACAACGGTCCACGCCGAGCCCATGGCAAAAACCACCGGCGGTGTAACGGCGACAACAGGCAGCAGCTCGACCAGCATGACGGGGCGACGATAGTGCACCATAAGCAGCACGCCATAGGCAAAAATCGCGGCATTGAGCCACAACGCTCCGCCCATTGCCCTGGCGCAAACGTCAAGCGGCGCCACCAGATGCGAGCCAGACGACGCGAACAGGATAAGCGCCGAAATCATCAGGTGAAGCACAAGGCTCGCCTCGTAGGCGCAAATCACCTTTCGGTTATAGGACGAGCGGCGCGATGCGATGAGCGGGACGTGGATCGTCTGCAGACACGCAGCCAGGGCAAAGACAACATCGAGCGCAACGATTTGGGGAAGGATGAGCGAAATCTGCATCGTCACTCACCCGCCCTCGGCATCAAGACGATCATGCGCAGCTGGCCGGGCTCGCCCTCAAGGCGGTATGCCACGTTGCGCCCTTGCAGAGCGCTTTCGAGCTCTTGCGCAGCGGGCGTCTGCGAAAGATCTGCATCATCGTTGGAAAAAAGCGTGGCGCGCAGCTCGACACTGCATCGGTCATGGTCGCCCAAGTGATACATAAGCGCCGGATGGTCGGTGGTGTAGGCAAAAAACGCAAAGTCATACACGCAGTCGTACAGGGCGCTTACTGTACTGGCGTGCATCGGGCGCCGTATGGCGATAATCGAGGCGCAATCGATATCGATGGTGCGCAGGTCGCTTGCGAGCTCGTTGGCAATGAGCTGAATGCGGTCGCGATCAAAACCGCTCTCCCCGTGCTGTGCCAACGTGAGCGACCCCTTGCGCTTGCAATAGGCGACGAGCATCTTAGCGCGCTGCAGCATGCGGTAACGCTCGTGCGAAGACGCTTCGTCGGTCAACGGCGGCAGCGAGCCCAGCAGGTCGTACATCTCTTCGAGCGCGCGGGCAAGCGCCTGGTCCACGTCTTGGACCAGCAAGGTCTCGGCCTCTTGATCTGCCAAATGCGTCTTAAGGTCGTAGTCGGCGGCGAGCAGCTCGTTTTGACGCTGCAGCTCCATTCGACGATGTGCCAGTTCACGGTTAAGCTCGTTGAGCTCCGACACGTCTTGGGCAAGCAGCGCCGATCCACCCAGCAGCGGAAAGGCACGGTACATCACATCGGGATCGGACGCCACGGCAAAGGCATGGGCTCGGCCGTGCTCCTGGATCCGCAACTCCTCGCGCACGCCTACCGGCATTGGCTTTGACACTGGCGTGGCATAGACCTCCTGCAGGTCGCGCGTTAGGACTTTGAGGTCGAGCGGCAAGGTGTCGAAGATGCCGGCGATGTCGTGATACGACGGAATGACACCGCAATCGAGACAGATTTCCATCGCCACCACGCACAGGACGCAATAGACGAACGAAAAGTTGAGCCTCCATGCCCAGGGCACGCGCAACGCATACGAGACGGCAAAGAATGCGCCACCCAGCAGTACGAGCGCCGCCGTGCCCGAGAAACGC
Source organism: Collinsella sp. (assembly GCA_036549635.1). Taxonomy (GTDB): domain Bacteria; phylum Actinomycetota; class Coriobacteriia; order Coriobacteriales; family Coriobacteriaceae; genus Collinsella. Next base: position 3,224 of record JAXKHW010000091.1, read on the forward strand.
TGGATGCGAAAGGACGAGGACCGACCAACCAGGATAAAAAAGGCCACGAAGTCGAAGACCGTCCACACGAGAACGACAAAATAACCCCAGCCGTACGTGTAATCGTTACTCCAGGTGTCGCTTGTACGGTCAAAGCGAAAGACCTGCTGATGAAAATCGTTGGTGAGCACAAATCCGATAAGCAGGATGGCCGCAATCCACAGCGCAGCGCAGTAGCGGCGCCCCAGGCGGTGTTGCTCCAGGCCCGCAAGGCGCAGGCCGCAGAGCTGGTAGAGCAGCGGAATGAGCGTCATGGGCACGTAGTACAGGTACCACAGCACGGTGGCATAGAACGGCGTGAACGACTTGTACTTGAGAATGACTTCGATCATCCACAGGGCGCAGATGGTGGCGATGGCCACAAGGCGGCGACGCAACACATAGTCCAAACAGCGCAGATAGACCGATACGCCCCAGATCGAAAATACAATTGCGGCGACAAGCAGCGGGAGAGAGCTCGAATGGGCGAGCGCATCCACGACCTCTTCGGATACCTTGCTATAGGCGGGCACGGCGTTAGAAAGTTTGGGGTCGAAGGCGAACAGCGCCGGCAAGACCGCCAAAAGCATGAGGAACAGCGCGGTGATGGCGCCGGCGATAGCAAAGACGCGGTGACGGTACACCTGATGTGTTATGCCAACAAGGAATCGCGGCATGGCGAAGAGCCTGCCACCCCTGGGATCCGCAGCCGGCGCGGTCCGGGCGGCCGCGTGGCCGATATGTCGCTCGCGGGTACCCATAGTCCCTTTAGTGTACCGACAGATGAGTCGAAAAAGCGGGCCGCATGTCCCAAAATCCGCAGACGGCAAGGCGCCCGGCAGCCTCCCCCGTCTGGCACTTCCCGATATCCGCCCGCCCCAAACCACCGCAAAGGGGACCGGCACCTTTGTGGTGGTTTGGGGCGATGCGCTAGTCCACGGTGATGTCGAGGTTTTTGCCGATGAGGCCTACGTAGCCGCCCTCGGCTGCCTTGGGGCTGTCAGCATGACAGAGAACCCACTTGTCGGCCTTCCAGTAGCAGTAGCCGTCACCGGCGGCAGGCATGTCGGCTGCAGCCTCGGGGCGCGGGCCGTTGGTGCCGGCGGGCAGCGCCACCATCACCTGGAAGCCGCCGTCGTCGACCATGCACGGCGTGTAGTGGAGCGTGGTGTTGAAAACCTCAACAAGCGTGCCGGCCGGCACGCGGAACGCCTTGACGCACGCGGTGTCGAGCTTGCCGTCCTCGATCTCCCAGCGATGCGCCACGAGCAGGATAAAGTCGCGGGCGCCCAGGTTAAACTCGCTGGCGCGGTGATACTCCAGGCAGTTGAGCTGCGTGTTGTGGCCGTTGCACCAGCCAAGCTGGAAGGGACGACCACCAAACATGAGAAAGCCAAGCTTGTCGGCATCCTTGACGCCCTCGAGCTCGGGCGCAGAGGCCACATACTTGCTGCCCTCGGGGATGGGCGTGGAGGCAAGTGCCTCGAGCACGGGCGACGTAAGCTCGGACGGAACGTTATCCCAAATGTTGCCATAGGACTTGAACTCGGGATCAGAGACAGAGTAGATATGCATGTTCGCTCCTGTTCGTTTGTGTGACAGTATGAACATTCTAGAACAATCTTGTTCTGTTTTGAGCACTCGGCATAAAAAAGCGCTCCGCAAAGAGCGGGAGCGCTTCTAGTACAAACGCTATTCCTGCGAGGGACTTACGCCTGCTGATAATGCAGGTGCTTCTCATCGATATCGGCCAGGTCACGGTCGAGATAGCGGCGCGCGAGCCAGTTTGCCATGGGGAGGTTCTGGTCCAGGTAGTTGCCGCACTCCTCGGGAGCGGCACCGGGGACATCGCCCTCGAAGCCGGCAACGAACTCGAACAGCTCGCGCACGAGCGGCAGGATCTCCTCGCTCGTCACCTCACCAAACACGACGAGGTAAAAGCCCGTGCGGCAGCCCATGGGCCCAAAATAGACGATACGGTTCGACCACTCGGCATGGTTGCGAAGGAACGTGGCACCCAGGTGCTCGATGGTGTGGCACTCGGTCGTGTTCATGACCGGCTCCTTATTGGGCGTGGTCAGGCGCAGGTCAAAGGTGGTGACGGCGGCGCCGGTCGCCGGATCGCGGTCGATGCGGCTCACATACACGCCGGGCTCGAGCAGCAGATGGTCAACGGAAAAACTCGCGATACGCTCCATGGCAGATCCTCTCGGTAGTTAAATTGGGACGGGGCTCTTTTAGCTGGTTCGAATGGTCGCACCAATCATACCAGTCAAAAAAGCCCCGTCCCAAAAAGACAACTTAGCCAAGGACACGGGCCATACGCGTCTTGAACTCGGACAGGAAGCGCGGAGCATCCACGGTCAGTGCCACAAGCGTGCTCTTGTCCGGATCGGACAGGCGGCGCTCATCGCAGATGGTGCGACCGCGGTACTCGCCCAGCAGATCAACACGCAGGTTGCAGCCGAGCGCACCTACGAGCGTGGGGTCGATCGCCACGGCAACGGCCAGCGGATCGTGCAGCGCACAACCACCCAGGTAGGGTGCGTTCATCTCGTACGAGCCAATGTAGTGCTCGACCATGCTCGCAAATGCGCAGCCCGCCATGGTGCCCGAGCCCGTCCAGCCGGCAATGTCGCGGCGTGTGAGCACCACGCGATGCGTCACGTCCAGACCCACCATGGTGAGCTTACGGCCCGAGCGCAGCACCGCGTCGGCTGCCTCGGGGTCGCTCGCCATATTGGCCTCGGCGCCCGCGCTCACGTTACCGGGCACGGTAAGGGCGCCGCCCATCACGACCACGCGGCCGATGGACATCATCGCCGCCGCATCGCGCTCCAGGGCGAGCGCCAGGTTGGAGAGCGGGCCAGTCGCTACGTAGACCAGATCGGGACCATAGGTGCGCGCGGCATCGATCAGATAATCGACCGCAGCGTTGCCGTCGGCCGAGGTCGCCCCCACCGGCTCGTAGGGCGACGCGGGCACGCTCGCGCCGCCGATGCCGTTCTTGCCGTGAATGAGCGCGGTGGACGCCGGCGGCGTATAGGGCTCAGTCGCCTGCAGAGGACGGTCGGCGCCCAGGTACACCGGCACCTCGGGGCGACCCAGCAGATCGAGCACCGCCAGGCAGTTGTGCGCCGATTGCTCGACGCGCACGTTGCCAAAGCACGTGGTGATGCCCACGAGCTCCACCTCGGAGCTCGCGATGGCATAGGCCAGCGCCATCGCATCGTCCACACCCATATCCAGATCAAGGATCAGCTTCTTGATTGCCATTGTTCTACTCCGCTTCTCCGTCTTTATCGTTTAACTAAACCAATGTTCAACTTCGGCGCTCGTGGGAATCGATTGCTGAGCGCCCAGGCGCAACACCGTCACTGCCGAGGCGCGAGCACCCGCAGCCATGCACTCAAAGAGCGGCAAGCCCTCTAGGCGAGCCGCCGCCAACGCGCCGATAAACGTATCGCCGGCGGCCGTGGTATCGACTACCGTACTCGAAAGTGCCGGCATGCGCAGCAGCTCGCCGTCATCGCCGAGCGTAACCGACCCGGCGGCGCCCAACGTGATGACCGCAGCTCCGGCGCCCTTGTCGAGCAGCGCTTTGAGCGCGGCGATGCAACTCACATCATCCGTGGGCAGAATGCCCGTCAGAACCTGGCACTCGGTCTCGTTGGGACAGACCAGGTCGACCGCAGGCCAGGCCTCCGCAGGCAGCTCACAGGCAGGCGCTGGATTAAAGACCGTATAGAACCCCAGCCCGTGAGCGCAAACAAGCGCCTCGGCCGTCGCCGCAAGGTCACATTCGCCCTGGGCGATAAAGACGCTTCCGGCAGCCGGGGCAATCTCGCTGGCGTCACTATCGAGTTCATCGGCCACCAGACGCCTCAGCGCGCGGGCAACGTCCTCGCCCGCAAGCGCATGGTTGGCGCCCGGCGACAGCACGATGCGGTTGTCTCCCTCGCAGCGAATGATGGTCGCCGTTCCCGTCTCCACATCATCGCGATGCACTACAAAGTCACAGTCCACGCCGGCGTCTTGGAGCCCCGCCACGAGCGACGCGCCGAACGCGTCGCGACCGACCGCGCCGATCATGTGCGTGCAAGCGCCCATACGCGCGGCAGCTACGGCCTGATTGGCGCCCTTGCCGCCGGCGTTGGTGATAAACCCGCTGCCGCCGACGGTCTCGCCCGCACGCGGTATGCGCTCGCACGCCACCGAAAGGTCCATGTTCATGCTGCCGAACACCGCAACGATGCCGCGATCTGCCATGGAAACCTCCTCATCTGCGGGCCTTATGCCCACCGCCAGCCGTCGATCGTGCACTCTCGCACCCCCTATAACTTTAGTTCACTTTGATGTGGACGCGCGCTTGAGCTTGCGCCAGCAGCAAGCATTCACAGGAGCAGGCAGCTACAATGAAGGCGTGCTGATTATTCTCGTCATTGGATGATGTTTTATGGAACAACTCTCGCAATCGGGCTCGCGCGGTCGACGCCGCACGGGCAACGAGCCGGCACCGCACGAACGCGTGAAGGGCGAACGCCGTGCCAACGAACCGCGACGCACCGTGAGCCCCCATCGTGCTTCTGCCAACAACGCGGGCCGCGCCAACACTCCCGCCGCGGAGCAGACGCCTGCTCGCCCCAAATCCCGCTACATCCCTGCCCTTGACGGCCTGCGTACGCTCGCCGTCGTCGCGGTGGTGCTCTATCACCTTAACCTCACGTGGGCGCAGGGCGGTCTGCTCGGCGTCACGATCTTCTTTGTGCTTTCGGGCTATCTGATCACGCGCTTGCTGCTCAACGAAGTCGCTAAGACCGGCCGCATCGACCTCAAGAGCTTCTGGATTCGCCGCATCCGTCGCCTGGTCCCCGCCGTGGTAACCGTCGTGGTGGTGACCTGCGCGCTGTGCACCGTCTTCAACCACGTGATGCTCACCAAGATGCGCCCCGACATCTTGCCGTCGCTGCTGTTCTTTAACAACTGGTGGCAGATTGCTCAAAACGTCTCGTACTTCAATGCTCTGGGCGACCCCTCACCGCTCACGCACTTTTGGTCGCTTGCCATCGAGGAACAGTTCTACCTGATTTGGCCGCCGCTGCTGTTTGCCATGGTATCCATGCATGTGAGCAAGCCCAACACGCGCCGCGTGGTTCTGGGCCTTGCCGCGGTATCTGCCCTCGCCATGATGGTGCTTTACAACCCTGCCGCCGACCCCAGCCGCGTGTACTACGGCACCGACACCCGCGTGTTCTCGCTGCTGCTGGGTGCCTGGATGGCCTTTATCCCCGATCGCGACCTGGCGCCGGTGCGTCTCGCTCATCGTTTGGGGCTCAATCGCCTGACTGGCGCCGCCAAGCACGGCAAGAACGCCGAGGGCAAACCTGGCGAGAAGGCCGACGAAGCAGCCGAGACCGCCCCGGCACAGCCGAGCGCCCTCGTGCGTTTTTGGTCCTCGCCCGCATCCATCGATGTGTTGGGCGTCGTGGGTCTGGTTGGCCTTGCCGCCATGGTCGCGCTCACCAACGGCTACACCGCCTTCCAGTATCGCGGAGGCACGCTGCTGTGCTCGATCCTCACGCTCATGGTCATCGCGGCCTGCGTGCAGCCCCAGGGAATGGTTGCCCGCGCGCTGTCCGCCGAGCCACTCGTGTGGGTTGGCAAGCGCTCCTACAGCATCTACCTGTGGCACTATCCGCTGCTGCTCCTCATGAACCCGGTCGCCAACATCAACGATACGCCGTGGTGGCAGTACATTTTGCAGGTGTTGTTGGTGGTCGCCGTGGCAGAGTGCTGCTATCGCTTTATCGAGACTCCGTTTAGGAAGGGCGCCTTTGGGCGCACCGTCGCCGAATTCCGCGATGGCACCACCACGCCCGCCAACTGGGCACGCACGCACATCCCTGTCTGCGCAGCCTGCGCTGTCGTGTTGGTCGTTGCACTGGGCGGCCTGATCTTTGTGCCCGAGACGTCTGCGCTGAGCGGCGAGGGCGCCGAAGTTCTGAACAAGGAAGCCAAGAACACCGCGCCCACCGACCAGCAGGCGGCCGACGACACCGACAAGGACAACGACGGCTTCCCCGATGGCTCCTACGATCTGCTTATGATCGGCGACTCCGTGTCGCTGCGTGCCGTAGACACCTTTGACGGCGTGTTCCCGCACAGCCATATCGATGCCGAAAAGGGACGCCAGTTTGATGCGGGCCGCGCAACATTTGAGGGCTATATCCAGCAGAACCTTGCCGGCAAGATCGTGGTCTTTGCCCTGGGCACCAACGGTTTGGTAACGGACGCCCAGGTCGA
>JAXKHW010000092.1:0-5514 GCA_036549635.1 Collinsella sp.
GGTGAGCGAGCCACCGTTCTCGATATTACGGGCTGCACCCAGGAAGCGCTTGGGAGGATACAGTGCCGCCGAATCGACGCCGCCCGAAAGGATGCGGCCCGAGGCGGGCGCCGCCAAGTTGTAGGCGCGGGCAAGACGCGTGATGGAGTCGAGCACCACCACGACATCGCCGCCCAGCTCCACGATGCGCTTGGCGCGCTCGATGACGAGCTCGGCCACGCGGGTGTGGTTGTCGGCGGGCATATCGAAGGTCGAGGCCACGACCTCGCCCTTAATGGAGCGCTGCATATCGGTGACCTCTTCGGGGCGCTCGTCGACGAGCAGGCAGATGAGGTGCACCTCGGGGTTGTTAATCGAGATAGACTGGCAGATCTTCTTGAGGATCGTGGTCTTGCCGGCCTTGGGCGGGGACACGATCAGGCCACGCTGACCCTTGCCGATCGGCGACACGATGTCGATGGCGCGACCGGTAATGGAGTCCTTGCCGTGCTCCATGCGCAGCGGCTCGTTGGGATAGACAGGGGTGAGGTCGCCGAACTTGGGACGGTTGCGAATCTGCTCGGGGTCCAGACCGTTGACGGTCGTGATTTTGGCGAGGCCGGCGCGCTTGTCGCCGCCGCGCGAAGGACGCAGCGAGCCCTCGATAACGTCGCCCGTGCGCAGGCGCGCGGAGCGGATGAGGTAGGCGGGCACGAAGGCGTCGTCGTTGGACTTCATATAGCCATGGGCGTGGATGATGCCGGAGCTGTCCGGGCGAATCTGCAGAATGCCCTTGATGTCGCGGAAGCCCTCGGCCTTCGCGGCGGTGACGTAGATCTCCTCGACGAGCTCGGCTTTCTTCTTGCCGGTCGTCTCGATCTCGAACTCCTTGGCCTTCTCGCGCAGTTCGGCGACCTTCATGGCAGCGAGCTCCTCACGCGAAAGCGTGGGCTCGGTGGGGGCGGCGTTGCGCTCCTTGTTGCGCTGTTTGCGATCGCGCTGACGGTTGCGACGGTCGTTGTTGCGTTCGTCCTTGCGATCGTTGCGCTCCTCGTTGCGCTTGTGCTGGCGACGGTTGGAACGAGTGCCGTCTTCGGCCTCGGCGGGCGCGGCACCATCGGTTGTGGCGGCGTCGGCATTGACCGCAGCGGCTTCATTGGCCTCGGCGCCAGAATCGACCTGCGCTTCGACATCAGCCTGATGCTCGGACGCCTTGGCCTTAGCGGACTTCTTACGACCGCGCTTGGGCTTCTCGGACGCAGGCTGTTCGACGTCCTGGGGCTCGGCGGCATCAGTCGATGCATCGGCGGTCGTCTCGTCGGAATCCTCGGACGTACCCTTCTTGGCGGCCTTAGCCTTGGACGTGCGTTTAACAGCAGTGCGACGGCTGCGACCTGGACGGACGTCGGCGGGCTCGACATCGGCAGAAACGGCCTCGGAAGTCGTGGCATCCTGGACGGGTGCATCGGCAGCGGTTGCAGACTCGGCGGTCGCCGCAGCATCCCGAGCGGCGGCGGCTGCGGCTGCGGCCTTCTCGGCCTCGACGAAGGCCTTGGGCTTGCGACCGCGACGGTGCGGGCGCAAAGCCGGATCGACAACGGGAACTTCGCTGGCCTCGACAGGCGCAGCGGGCTCAGCAGGCGATGTGCCCTCCCCTGCCGCGGAACGGACCGAAGCCTCGGTGAGCTCGGGGGTTACCTGATCGGCAACCCGCTCGGCCTTAGCAGCCGTGCGACGGCGTGTGCGCGGTACCGACTTCTCGGTCGGCTGGTCGGCGGCAGGGGTCTCGGGCACAGACGGGGCTGCAAGCTCGGTCAGAGCCGCGGCCTCACGCTCGGCAGCACGACGGCGGGCGCGCACCACCTGAGCCTCGCTAATCTGCGCCAACGCACGTGCCTGCGCGACCTCATCGGAAATCGGCGCCGAGGAGTCAGCTGCAACGGTGCGCTTGGCGCGCGTCGTGCGCGTAGTACGGCGCTTGGGCTTGGTGACCTCCTCGCCGTCAGCAGCAGGCTTGGTCGTGCGGCGCGTACGCTTGGGCTTTGCCGGAGCAGCCTCCTCACCAGTTGCAGGCACGGCCTTCTCAGCCGCTGCAGGCGTAGGCGTCGAAGCAGCCTTAGGCGTCTCAGGAGCCGAGGCTTGCGCGGGCGCCGCGACCTGGTCCGACGCAACCGGTGCAGCGGGAGCGGCTTGCGTCGTCGTTATTTCGTTTTCTTGCTGTTGATCAGACACAGTGTTTGCTCAACTTTCTTTTCAAGCCCTGTGATCACATGCTCCCTGCATAAACCTTCAGGGCGGCTAAACAGTCTAGTTCCGTTCAAAACGACGGACATCATTGATCTGTATCGAGATGATTGCGTCAATTACGCAGCGTTAGTGTAACACAACCGCCACCACCTGCAACTTAGTCATTGAGGACGTTCTTAAACGACTATTCAAAAGGGACACTCTTTGGTTTAACACCCACAAATCTGACTGCCTCCGCCAAAACTATGGCGGTTTACTACGATGAATCGCTCAACCGCGACCACTCCGAAACTTGTTGAACTAAAACCGCAGGTAGATGCCTTGCACTTTTTAGCTAAAAGCCGGCGTGGTTGGAATATCTCAATTCATCGTAGTAAACCGGCATAGTTTCGTATTTCCAGCAGTTCCAAATTCGTCAATACGTCGGCGTTTGCAAAAAAGCCCGACCTCCATATGGGAGATCGGGCTTTCAAGGCTTAGTTAAACCAAACTTGCGCGGTCAAATGACCCGTAGCTTACATCTGCTCGGGCGCGGAAACGCCAACAAGGGTGAGCACCAGGGCGAGCGTCACGCGGACGGCGTCGCAAGCGGCCAGACGGGCACGCGAAAGCTCGGGGTCGACGGGACGGCCCTCGCTCGGCAGAACCTGGCAGGCAGCGTAGAAGCTGTGGAAGTCGCCGGCGAGTTCCTCAGCAAAGTGCGTCAGACGGAACGGGGCGCGGTCGCGAGCGCAGCTGGCGATGAGGTCGGTGAGCTCGTTGAGCTTACGCGAAAGGGCGAGCTCGGTCGGGTCGGTCAGCAGCGAGTAATCGACGTTCTCACCGATGGCCTTGGCGGCGACAGCCTTCATGCCCATCTCGTCAGCCTGCTCGGGCGTAACGTCGGCGGCACGGCGCAGAATGGAGCACACGCGGGCGTGAGCGTACTGCACGTAGTACACCGGGTTGGAGTTGTCGCGCTTCTTAACGGCCTCAATATCGAAGTCGACCATCTGGTTGGAGCTCTTGGAGATGAGCGTGTAGCGAGCGGCATCGGAGCCGACCTCGTCGACGAGCTCCTGCAGGGTCACCATGGTGCCCTTGCGCTTGGACATACGGACGGGCTTGCCGTTGCGCAGCAGGTTGACGAGCTGGCCCAGCAGAACCTCGAACTTGCCGGGGTAACCGAGAGCGTCGCAAACGCAGCGGACGCGCTCGATGTAGCCGTGGTGGTCGGCGCCCCAGATGTCGATGACGTGGTCGACGCGCTGGAACTTATCCCAGTGATAGGCAACGTCGGAGGCGAAGTAGGTGTACTCGCCGTCGGACTTGATCAGGACGCGGTCCTTGTCATCGCCCAGGTCGGTGGAGCGGAACCACAGGGCGCCGTCCTTGGTGTAGAGGTAGCCCATCTTGTCGAGCTTCTCAAAAGCGCGGTCGACGGCGGAGGTGCCGGCGGTCTCGCCCTCGGTGTCCTTCACATACAGCGAGCGCTCGGAGAACCAACGATCGAAGTCGCAGTTAACGGCATGGCAAAGGTCGCGCATGTTGTCGACCATCTTTACATAGCCGCGCTCGCGGAAGCTCTCCATGCGCTCCTGCGGATCGGCGTTGACCCACTTATCGCCGTCGGTGCGCCAGAACTCGGCGGCCTCGTCGATGATGTAGTCGCCGCCGTAGGAGTCCTTGCCCAGAGTCTCGGCAAAGTTGTCCTGATACGGATGGGTCTCGGGGTGCTCGTCGTTCTCGTCGGCGACAAAGGCATCGCGGTCGGCGATCAAAATCTTGTGAGCCTCATCGATGTCCACGCCCTGCTTGGCGATGATGTCGGCAAGCTGCATATAGCGCGTGCTGATGGAGTTGCCGAAGGTGTTCATCTGAGAGCCGTGGTCGTTGATGTAGAACTCACGCTGGATGTCGTAACCGGCGTGGTCCATAACGCGGCAGAGGGAGTCGCCCAGCGCGGCCCAGCGGCCGTGGCCGATGTGCATGGGGCCGACGGGGTTGGCGGAAACGAACTCGACCTGGGTCTTCAGGCCGCCGCCAACGTTGGACTTAGCGAAGTCCATGCCCTTCTCGCGGGCCTCGCCAAAGATGGCGTTCTTGACGGCGACGGAGAGGTAGAAGTTGATGAAGCCAGGACCGGCAATCTCGACCTTCTCAATCGCGGGGTCCTCGGGCATATGGGCAACGACGGCCTCGGCGATCTTGCGCGGGGCGCAGTGGGCCAGCTTGGCGGACTTCAGGGCCATGGTGGAGGTCCACTCGCCATGAGAAGTGTCAGCCGGTCGCTCGATGGCGCAATCGTCAAGTTCAAATGCGGAAAGGTCGCCGGCCTCCTGGGCCGCAGCAAGCGCAGCGCGTACCAGCTCTTCAATCTTCTCGGGCATAGGTCCTCCTTGTGTTAAAGCCCCCGAGCTCTTGGTCACTCGTAGGGCAAAAGCCAGAGTTTGTAGCACTCTATCACAAGCGACGGGCACTGTCGCAGGGTAAAGCCAATCGATATTGCATATGCACAAAATTGACTACAGCTTGTATGGAGTCTCTCAAAGATGCCAGTCTGCCTGCAGATTATGCAGGCGTTGAAAATGCATAAAGGTGTGAATGAGCTGCGCCTGTTATCGAATACTCTTACCTATCAGAGTTGTGTGCTTTTCCTGCATAAAGTAAGGGTTTGCGCACGTCAGCGTGTTATTCTAGACATACGTAAATTCGTATAAGTTGGAGGTAGCATGTTCTCAATCGGTCAACACGTCATTCATCCGGGCCAGGGAGTCTGCACCGTCGTCGGTTTTAGGGACGACACACCGCAGCCCATGCTGCTGCTCGAGACCAAGCAGGGACATGCGCAGACGATCCTCATGTACCCCGTGGCGCAGGCCGACCGTTTGCACGCCGCCATCTCGCAGCAAGATGCCGAGCACCTGCTGAGCCACTATGACGAGCTGGAGTGCGACACTTTTACCGAGCGCAACAGTTCACTTGAGGAGACGCACTTTAAGCAGCAGCTCAAGCTGGGCGCGCCCGAGACGGTCCGCGTGGCAAAGACCATGATGCACCGCATTCGCCAGGCCGAGGAAGCTGATAAAAAACCCAGCTCCTACTACATGCGCGTACTCAAGGAAGCCAAACGCCGCTCCATCGAGGAGTTCGCTGTGGCCTTGGGCGTCACCGAGGAGGACGCTGAAGCCCGCCTAGCCCAAGCCGCCCTCAACTAACCCAACCGCGCCAAAACCACCACAAAGGGGACAGGCACCTTTGTGGTGGTTTTCTTGTTCTAGTAGTATTCATTCTTATCGATACCCACGA
>JAXKHW010000093.1:0-12197 GCA_036549635.1 Collinsella sp.
GCCACGGTCACGACGGTCGAATCCAGACACACCATAAACGTCATGATGAGCACGGTAAATAGAATCGCCCACTTGTTCTTGCCATGGGTGTCGCCCTCTAGGGCAATGTGCTCGCGGCGCAGCTGCTCTGCAGTTTTCTCCATATCCATCCTTTCGAGTGGCCTAACGCAAAAAACGGGGCCCCAATCGCCTGCAAACAGCCGCGATTGGGGTCCCGCCTACGGAATCGGAACGAAAGGTCGCCGAAGCATTCTGCCGGCATCGGCACCTCGCACGCACGCTAGCCTAGCACTGCTCGAGCGCCTGCTCAAGGTCGGCAATCAGATCGGCCGTATCCTCGAGGCCGCACGACAGGCGAACCATGTCGGCGGAGATGCCACAGGCGATGAGCTCCTCATCGTTCATCTGACGATGCGTGGCATTAGCGGGATGCAGGCAGCAAGTGCGGGCGTCGGCCACGTGCGTGGCGATCTGGGCGAGCTTGAGGCTCTTCATAAAGGTCTCGGCCGCCGCGCGACCACCGTTAAAGCCAAAGCTCACGACGCCGCAGGTACCGTTGGGCATGTACTTCTGAGCCATGTCATAGTACTTATCGCCCTCCAGACCCGGATAGCTCACGAAGCGCACCTTGGGATGACTCTGTAGGAACTTGGCAACGGCCAGGCCGTTCTCGCAATGACGCGGCATGCGCACATGCAGGCTCTCGAGCGAGCTGTTCAGGAAGAAGGCCGCCTGAGGGTTCTGCATGGGACCAAGGTCGCGCATGAGCTGAGCGGTTGCCTTGGTAATGAAGGCGCCCTCGCGACCGAACTTCTCGGCATACGTCACGCCGTGGTAGCTCTCGTCGGGCGTAGTGAGACCCGGGAACTTGTCCGCATGAGCCATCCAGTCAAACTGGCCGTGGTCGACGATCACGCCGCCCAGGTAGGCAGCATGCCCATCCATGTACTTGGTGGTGGAGTGCGTAACGATGTCGGCGCCCCACTCAAAGGGACGGCACATCACGGGCGTCGGGAAGGTGTTGTCGACCATCAGCGGCACGCCGTGGTCATGCGCGGCCTTGGCAAAGCGCTCAATATCGAGCACAGCAAGGGCGGGGTTGGCGATCGTCTCGCCAAAGACGAGCTTGGTATTGGGTTCAAACGCTGCCTCGAGCTCCTCGTCGGTGCAGTCGGGGGCAACGAAGGTACAAGTCAAACCCATGCGCTCCATAGTATGGGCGAGCAGGTTGTAGGTACCGCCGTAGATAGCAGAGCTCGCGACCACATGATCGCCGGCACCGGCCACGTTAAAAATCGCGAGGAAATTCGCTGCCATGCCCGAGCTCATGAGCATCGCAGCGGTGCCGCCCTCCATCTCGCAGATCTTGGCGGCAACGAGATCGCACGTGGGGTTCTGCAGACGGCTGTAGAAGTAGCCCGACTCCTCTAGGTCAAACAGCTTGCCCATGTGCTCGGACGTGTCGTACTTCCACGTGGTGGACTGGTAGATGGGCACCTGGCGCGGCTCGGCATCTCCCGGGCGATAACCGCCCTGAACACACGTCGTACCGATGGTCTGCTCGCTCATATCCAACTCCCTTACTTGGGTTTAGTTTTTATTCGGTTCACGATACCGCTACCCCGCACCCCTCTCAACCCATCCCCAAGGTAGGTTATGAGACAAATTGATTCTGGGTATTTATCTCAAGCCTTGGGCATTTGTTCGATAGATAAAGATGAGACATACGTGAAGCTCTCGATGATTACATGCACCGGCACGGGTACCATAGGCGGGTACACCGTGACCAAGGAGACAACGATGAAGCAAATCGATACGGCCCAGCTCGACACCGCCGCCTGTCAGACTCAGGCTGCCGAATACCACGCCCGTGGCTTTAACTGCGCCCAGGCCGTTGCCTGCACGCTCGCACCTGCCGTCGGGCTCGACCCCCAGACCGCCTTTACCCTCACCGAGGGCTTTGGCGCCGGCATGGGTGGCATGACCGAGACCTGCGGCGCCATCTCGGGCGCCGTGGCCATCATGGGGTTTGTAATGAGCGACGGCATGGAAAACCCCAAGACTAAGGGCCAGACCTACAAGCTGTCGCGCGAGATTGCCAAGCGATTTGGCGAGAAGAACACGACGACCGTCTGCGGCACGCTCAAGGGCATCGGATCGGATAAGGGTCCGCTCCGCAGCTGCCCCGGCTGCATCGACGATGCCATCGAGATCGCCTTCGATGTGCTAAAGCAGCTCGCCGAGTAAACGGCAGCAACAGAAAAGCGACGGCCGGCGCACTTGGAATCCATCCAAAAGCACGCCGGCCGTCGCCGTTAGAACTCGGCAAATACGGGAGCACCGACCTCGATCTCCTCGCGCCCCGCCATAAGCTCGCGCATCTTAGCGCAAAAAGACTCCTGCTCCCCCGCCTTAAACACCAAGTGAAGTGTCACGGCATCCGCGTAATCGGTATCCGAAACCTTGGCACCCGAATCCTGCGCCAAGCGAAGCACCTGTTCATACTGCGGATAGGCCACATGCACGTCAACAGGCACGACGCTCGTCATCTCGACGATCTGCCCGGCCTCCCGAGCCGCGGCCACCGCCGCCAGCGTCGCCGCGGTATAGGCGCGTACCAATCCACCAGGCCCCAACAGCGTACCGCCAAAATAGCGCGTCACCACGCAGCAAACATTTTTGAGCGCTGCACCGCGCAACACCTCGAGCGTCGGCATACCGCTCGTGCGGCTCGGCTCACCGTCATCGCTCTGGCGCTCGCGTCCATCGACCAAAATCCACGCGGGAACATTGTGTCGAGCGTCGTAATGACGCTTGCGAACCATCTCGATAAAGGCATTCGCCTCGTCCTCGGACTCAATATGGACCAGCTGGGCAATAAACCGGCTCTTGCGGTCCAAAAACTCGCCCGAAGCCTCAATATTCGATTGCAGAGTAAAATAGCTGTCCAACAAAGCCCCTCAACAACAAGCAAAGCAACAAACAGCCTCAATAATACGGCAAAGACAGCACCGTTGACCTTGCCAACAAGAACGGGAACGCCAATGATACCGTCACCGACAGCGAGAACCCGTCAGCGCGAGCAAGGTGCCTTGAAAGACGAGGGCATTGACCTTATGGTCATGCCCGAAGGCTTGAAAGGCAGATTGCCGCGCTGACGGGTTCGCAGCGTCAACAAAGTGCCGAGTGGGCTTGTAAGCCGGGTTCTGTCGTGAACGGTCATTTATCTTGTCTGCACGTTACCGTGCAGTTCCACGCACGCTACCCGAACGCGGACCGGGCCGGCCCATAGCGTTCCTATTCGCGCTTGCTCCGGATGGGGCTTGCCAAGCCGCCGTGTTGCCACGACGCTGGTGGTCTCTTACACCACCGTTTCAGCTTTTCCCTTTACGCCTTGCGGCGCAGGTGGGAGTCTTCTTTTCTGCGGCGCTTTCCGTCGGATCACTCCGCCCGGCCGTTAGCCGGCATCCCGCCCTCTGGAGCCCGGACTTTCCTCACGCGTGCTGCAAGCAGCACATCGCGCGACCGTCTGGCCCACTCAGCAGTGCAAGAGTGTAGCACACCGTTGCCGCAGGCAATGGCACAACACAAGCGTTCGACACGATAAACCAAGAACCGCCATGCGCTACAATGGTCCTGTCGATGGGCAACGTCGTCAGTCGAGACGCGACCGCGCTCCGCACCCCTCCGTCTACTCGGTGCGTTCCCGCCTCCTCCCCGAGGCGGGATGTCGGCATTTTTTCATGCACCGACAACCAAATAGCCTGTGTACAGCATGGGCAGCATCGCGTATCTCGGCACCAAATGCAAAAAGGGACCCGTCCATTACGGACGGATCCCTAAAAACAAGTGATCGTCAAACCGATTTACTCGGCGTCGGTCTCCTCGTCCTTCTTCTCGGAAGGCAGCGGGGTAACCTCGATCTCGACGCCCAGGGTCTCAGCAGCAGACTTCATGGACAGGGAGATACGACGACGGTCGAGGTCGATCTCCATGACCTTGACCTGAACCTTGTCGCCCACGTGGGTGACCTGAGAAGGCTGATCGACGTGCTTGTTGGCCATCTCGGAGATGTGGACCAGACCCTCGATGCCCTCGCCCAGGTCGACGAAAGCGCCGAACGGGACAAGCTTGGTCACAGTGCCCTCGACGATAGCGCCGACGGGGTACTTCTTGACCAGTGCGCGCCACGGATCCTCGGTGGTCTGCTTGAGACCCAGAGAGATGCGCTCGCGGTTGAGATCGACGTCGAGAACCTCGACCTCGACCTCCTGGCCGACCTTGACAACCTCGGAAGGATGGTTGACGTGGTTCCAGGAGAGCTCGGAGATGTGGATGAGGCCGTCGATACCGCCGAGGTCGACGAAGGCGCCGAAGTCGACGATGGAGGAAACGGTGCCCTGGAGACGCATGCCAGACTTGAGCTTGGACAGGATCTCGGAACGCTCGGCCTTACGGGACTCCTCGAGCACGACGCGACGGGAGAGGACGACGTTGTTGCGGTTGCGATCCATCTCGATGACGCGGGCCTCGATGCGAGTGCCCATGTAGGAGGTGAGGTCCTTGACGCGACGGAGGTCGACGAGGGAAGCGGGCAGGAAGCCACGCAGACCGATGTCGAGGATCAGGCCGCCCTTGACAACCTCGATAACCTCGCCCTCGACGTTCTCACCGGAGTTGAACTTCTCCTCGATGCGGTTCCAAGCACGCTCGTACTCGGCACGCTTCTTGGACAGGACCAGACGACCGTCCTTGTCCTCCTTCTGGAGAACCAGAGCCTCGATGGGATCACCGAGTGCAACGATGTCTGCAGGGTTAGCGTCCTTGCGGATGGACAGCTCGCGGACCGGGATAACGCCCTCGGACTTGAATCCGATGTCAACGAGCACCTCGTCATGCTCGATCTTAACGACAGTGCCGTTAACGAGATCGCCCTCATCAAAGTCGGTAATCGTACCGTCGATGAGGTTGTTCATCTCCTCCTCATTGACATCGTCAAGAGAGAAAATGGACGAGTTCTGAATCTCACTCAAAGGTGGACCCCTTTCGAACTACGGGGCCCCGATTGCTAGGACCTACAGAAGGGTGCGACAAGCACACAACGTTTAGGAACACTCGGGAGCCGACAGATACTAATGTGACGCTTATGCAATCACGTTCGTATAGGTTACGGGGAAATGAGTTCGATTTCAAGCGTGAACTGCGATTTTTTACTCGTGTGGAGACTTTTTCGTAATCTTATGAACACACGTCTCCGCAACTTGACGATAACCAGCCAGGCATTCGGCTTTGGGGTAAAGTATCCGGAGCCAACGATTCTGGATCGATTTTTCGAGAAAGGTGCCCGCGTGCTCAAAGCAGTCGTTTTCGATATGGACGAAACGCTTCTTAGCATTAACCTCAACGCGTTCATCCTTCGCTATTTTAAGGATGTCTCGTCGATGCTCGCGGATATCGGTCGCCGCAGCCACGGTGGCACGATGGCACGCCTCGGCACCATCTTGGTCGACCTCAACGCCAATCGCCGAAGCGGCACGGATAATCGCACCAATCTGGAGTTCTACCAAGAAGAGGTTGAGCGCCGGTGCGGCATTTGCCTCTCGGACCCACTTATCTACGAGGCGTTTACCTACTACGACCGCGAAGTTCTTCCGTACAAGAACGACGATGTCATCAACGCCCACGCCATGCCGGGCGCACACGCCGCGCTCCAGGCCGTACAGGACGCAGGGCTGCGCTGCGCGCTCTTTACCAACCCCAGCTTTCCGCAGGGGGCCATCGAGTGCCGCATGGGCTGGGGCGACCTGGCCGACGCCCCCTTTGAACTCGTGACGCACATGGGAAACACCACCCGCTGCAAGCCCGATGCCACCTACTATCTAGAGCAGCTTCAGGTGATGGGGCTCGAGCCACACGAGGTCCTTATGGTGGGCAACGATCCCAAACGCGACTTCCCGTCCCCCGATTGCGGCATCCAAACCGCCTTTGTGGGCCAAGGAAAACCGGGACGCGCCACCTGGCGCGGAACCATGGAAGATTTCGCCCACGACTTTAACGCCGTAATCGAGGCCTTCTACGAGCACCAAATAGCCGACGAACTGTCGTAGGACCCCTCCCTCGCTCCAAAAAAGCGCCACAGGTTGAGCATAAGTCAGCGAAAACGCCCCTAAGCGAGCAATGTGCCTTGAAAGAGGAGGGCATAGGCCTTCTGGCCATGCCCGACGATTGAAAGGTAGATTGCCGCTTAGGGGCGTTTGCAGCGTCGACCGGTTACGCGGTTTGGTAAAACCGCGTAACTAACAAACCTGGGTTTTGCCGATCATGATGTTGAGGATCTCGACGTCGGTATCTTTCATACCCACACGGCCCACGTAGCCCATGCTGGCGATTGTCTGCTCAACGGTATCTTGGATCAGGCCCTCGCCGGCGCGGAAGCCGCGACCCTGCATGGCCATATCATGGCCCAGAATCGCCGCATCGACGGCAGCCGAGATCTTGGCGGCACAGCTCGCCTTGGCGCCGTCGCACACGATGCCGCCCACGTTACCGAGCGTATTCGAGACCGTCGCGCCAATCTGCTCGCGCGTGCCACCGCACAGCCAGGTAATCGCAGCGCCGGCGCCGCACGCGGCGCAAATAGCACCGCAAAACGCCGAGAGCGCACCAATATAGCTCTTGATATGCACGGCGATAAGATCGGACAGCATCACGGCGCGCACCAGGCGCTCGTGGTCGCAACGCAGGTACTCGGCATACTCCATGACGGGCAATGCGCAGGTAATGCCCTGATTGCCCGAGCCGCACACAATGGCGACCGGCAGCGCGCAGCCGTTCATGCGGGCGTCGGACCCGGCGGCCGCACGGGCACGGGCACGGCAGGCGACGTCATCGGCACGAGCACCCAGCAGCGTACGGCCCACTTCGGCACCCCAAGCGTGCGCCAGGCCCTCGGCGCTGATCGCGCCGTTCAGCTCAATCTGACGCTCAACGGCAGCGCGGGCGCCCTCAATGTCGCCGTCCTCGATAAAGTCGATGATGGACTCAATGCTCATAGGGGTATCGGCGTTATCTGCCGCACGCTCGGCCACCACGCGCTCGGCGCAGGCGGCACACTCCCCCGCTGACTTGCCGCATACCGGAATACCATCGAGCGTATGGCACGTGACATTAGTGTGGTGATCGGTAATCTCGACGACCGCGGTGTGGCCCCCGGCCGTCGCAGTCACCTTGATGTAGAGGTTGGGCACACCCTCGACAAGCGACACATCGCAGTAGCCGGCGTCGGCGAGGAGCTCGGCCACGCGAGCGCGGTCTTCATCGTTAACGCTCTCAAGCACCTCGAGCGCGCTCTTAGCGTCGCCGCCCACGGCACCCAGCACGGCCGCCGCTTCAATACCGTGCATGCCGCCCGAGTTGGGCACGGTCACGCTCTTGACGTTCTTGATAATGTTGCCCGAGCAGGCAACATCCATATGATCGGGTTCGCAACCGAGCGTCTGACTCGCCAGCGCCGCTGCATAGGCAACGGCAATGGGCTCGGTGCAGCCGAGTGCACAGACAAGTTCGCGGTTCAAAACATCGCAAAACGCGGCATCACGGATGGAATCGGTAGGCATAGGTATCTCCTGCTTGCATAACGGGCTGGGCTCTCAAAAAAGTTAGCTCCTTTATTTGATAACAATGCATCAAAAACCGCAACCATGGTTCCGGCAGACGGCGCTCAAGCGCAAACTGACGACATTCATTCACGAGAAGCCAGTCTTGTTGCCTGCTAAAGCGTTTGACCAAAAAACGCTCGAGCGTTTACGCAAAAGTCGCGCTATCATGCAGTCGAACGCGGTAAACACCTTTAGCATTTGCGCCGCACAGACCAGAGAGGAACCATCCATGAAGATCGGTATCGGTAACGACCACGCCGCCGTCGAGCTCAAGAACATCATTTCCGAGCACCTGAAGGAGCGCGGCTGCGAGGTCGTGAACTTTGGCACCGACACCTCCGAGAGCTTTGACTACCCCATCGCCGGCTACAAGGTGGGCAAGGCAGTAGCCAACGGCGACGTCGATCTAGGCATCCTAATCTGTGGCACCGGCGTCGGGATTAGCCTGGCTGCCAACAAGGTCGAGGGCGTACGCGCCGTCGTGTGCTCCGAGCCCTTCAGCGCCAAGCTCTCCCGCATGCACAACAATACCAACGTGCTCGCCTTTGGTGCTCGCGTCGTGGGCTCCGAGCTCGCCAAGATGATCGTCGACGAGTGGCTCGACGCCGAGTTTGAGGGCGGTCGTCACGAGCGTCGCGTTAACCTCCTCAACGAGATCGACCACACGCGCGGCCTCAAGGTCGTCGACGAGGCCTAAACCACTCAGTGCCACAAGCTAACAGCAGGGGCCCACTCGGAACACATGTCCGAGCGGGCCCCTGCATAGATTTTGGAATAAAAGGGCGCCGCGGATGGAGTTCCGCGGCGCCCAAGCCACACGCTAACAGCTTTAAGGAGTCAAAGCTGGTTTAGCCAAAGAAGCGCTTGATCTCAATCTCGGCGTTCTCCAGGCAGTCGGAGCCGTGGATCACGTTGGCGTTGACATCGACGGCAAAGTCGCCGCGGATGGTACCAGGGGCAGCCTCAAGCGGGTTGGTAGCGCCCATGAGGGTGCGCATCTTAGCAACAGCGGAGAGACCGGAAACGACCATCTTGACGACCGGACCGCTCGTCATAAAGTCGCAGAGACCGCCAAAGAAGGGCTTGTCGGCCAGATGGGCGTAGTGCTCCTCGACGGTAGCGCGCTCGAGCGTGGTCATCTCCATGCGCTCGATGACAAGGCCGCTGCGCTCAATGCGAGCAACGATCTCGCCGATCTTGCGGTCGCGCACGGCGTCGGGCTTAATCATGATGAAGGTCTTCTCGATAGCCATAAAAGTAGCCTTTCAAGTAGGTTCGCGCGTGCCCAAGTCCCATTCCGGCACCCGCCTGGACTGCATCGTAACAGAGTTTTAGCTGCAGTTAAACAAAAAGCTGTTTATTGAAACGTTGCAATTTATTAAAGCGCTCCATATGTGTCACTTCTGTTTCGAAGCCCGATTAGAGTACCATCCGACCGCCCATCAACCGCATCGAGCAGAGCAGGCGGTCGGTTGCCGCCCGCGAACGTAACCCCTTCACAACCTGCCCAAAGGTCCTACAGAAGTTCTCGACAAGCCCCTCCCCCATAGCAACAAAATACGGGCGCCCACATCAGCAGGCGCCCGTAAAGTGAAAACGATTTATCAATAAATGGCCAAAACGGCTTCAGCCAAATCCCTACTTTACCCCGTGGCCCATCTCGACGACCTTGGTCAGTGACCCAAACACACCCTCGTCAGCCACGAGCTGTGCCTCGGCGCGATCAAGCTGCACGGCAACGGCGGCAGGGGCGGTGCCGCCCTCGGTCGTGCGCGCGGCGACAATCGACGGGATGTCGAGCGCCTCGGTAATGTCGCGCTCAAAGAGCGGGCTTGCCTCCTGGAACACCTCAAACGGCAGGTCCTCAAGATTGCAGCCGCGCTTCTCACACATCAGAACCAGATGCCCCACCACGGCATGAGCCTCGCGGAACGGCAGACCACGCTTAGCCAGGTAATCGGCAACATCGGTGGCGGCAAGGTGACCCACGCCGCACTCGCGCGCCATGGCATCCTCGTTGACGGCCCAAGTCGAAATCATTCCGGCCATAACGGACAGGCACTGCATGAGCGTATGGGCGGTATCGAGCGCGCCCTCCTTGTCCTCCTGCAAATCCTTGTTATAAGCAAGCGGCAGGCCCTTCATGGTCACGAGCAGCTGCACCAGGTTGCCATACACACGGCCGCTCTTGCCGCGAATAAGCTCGGCAAAGTCGGGATTCTTCTTCTGCGGCATGATAGACGAGCCGGTGGAGTAGGAGTCAGAAAGCGTGATAAAGCCAAATTCGGAGCTCGACCACAGCACGATCTCCTCGGAAAGACGCGACAGGTGCATGGCCATGACGGAGCCGGCGTAATGCAGATCGAGCAGGAAATCACGGTCGGAAACCGCATCGAGCGAGTTGGGAATCACGCCCGCAAAGCCAAGTTCGGCAGCCGTCATCTGGCGATCGAGCGGATAGCTCGTACCAGCAAGCGCGGCAGCACCCAGCGGGCAGTTGTCGGCGGCATCAAAGGCGGCCTTCAGGCGTGTAAAGTCGCGCGCGAACATCCAGGAATACGCCAGCAGATGATGCGACAGCAGCACGGGCTGAGCGTGCTGCATGTGTGTGTAGCCCGGCAAAATCACCTTGTCGTACTTCTTAGCCGCATCCACCAGCACATGGCGCAGCTCTAGATTGGCCTCCATGAGCTCCTTGGCCAGCGCCTTGACGCCCAGTCGCGTATCGGTCGCCACCTGGTCGTTGCGCGAACGCCCAGTATGCAAGCGCTTGCCAGCCTCGCCGATGCGACGCGTCAGCTCGCTCTCGATGGACATATGAATGTCCTCATCGTTGATATCGAAGGTGAAGTTGCCGGCATCGATATCCTGTTCGATTCCGGTCAGGCCCTTGGTAATCGCCTGCTCGTCCTCGGCACTGATGATGCCCTGGGCCGCCAACATCTTGGCATGTGCCTTAGAGCCGGCGATATCCTGCTTATAGAGATGTTTGTCGACCGGCAGCGACGCGCCAAACTCCTGCGTGACCTCGGCCACGCCTGCCTCAAAACGACCGCCCCAAAGAGCCATGGAACCGTCCCCTTTCTCCAAATACCAAAACAAGCGCCCAAAGCAATGCGCCATATCGCTAAAGCGATTTTTCAACCGCTAGTTTTACACATTCCCCACCGTGTGCGGAGCCATGTAGCTAATTTGCAAAGAAGTGACGCGCCATGCACTTGGCGCCCAACGTCTCCCTCCGGATGTTGCCCTGCGAATCATCGATCCAGGCCTTCAGGCTCATAGGGACGTCCTCGACCTTTGCAGCATCGAATTCGGGCACGAGGGCAAGTAAAGCATGCGCGATAGCATGGAACATAATGGATACTCCTCATATATATATAGGCGCAGAGCCGCCAAATTGATAGAAGGAGCCCCGCCGGACAACCCCGGCGGGGCTCGGACTCAGCCGCAGACGCGGCATCATATATGCGGGCGGAACGTAGGGGCCACCGATGTTAAGAAGTGTCAGCAAGCATAACGAAAGGTAGGGACCCCGTGCGCCCGTTATGTATCACGCGGATGGGCCGCGCGGATACCAAGGGAAGGAGGCGCTAGGCCTGGGCGGCAGCAGAGCTGGGGCCCTGGACCTTTGCCCACGTCTTGAGCGATAGCGTATCGATCTCGATAAAGCCGGCGCTGGCCTTCTCGTCAAACGTGGTGTCGCGGTCGTAGGTAGCCAGACCGTAGTCGTAGAGGCTGAAGGGGCTCTTGCGGCCGACGACATGACAGTTACCCTTAAAGAACTTCAGACGGACAGTGCCGGTCACGAACTTCTGGGTATCGGCCATAAAGGCATCGAGCGCGTTTTTGAGCGGGCTGTACCACTGGCCGTTGTACACGGCGGTGGCCCAATCCTGCTCGAGCTTGATCTTGGTCTTGAGCAGGTCGCCCTCGACGCAGATGTCCTCGAGCGCCTTGTGGGCGGTGATGAGCGTCAGGGCGCCGGGAACCTCGTAGCACTCGCGGCTCTTAAGGCCCACCAGACGATCCTCGACCAGATCGAGGCGGCCAAAGCCATTGTCGCCGGAGATCTTGTTGAGGGCGATGACGATCTCGGAGAGCTTCATCTTCTTGCCGTCGACGGCGACGGGCTTGCCGGCCTCAAACTCAATCTCGGTATACGTCGGGGTGTCAGGCGTGTCCTCGGGATTCTTGGTCATAACCCAGGCGTCGTCGAGCGGCTCGTTCCAGGGATCCTCCAGGTGGCCGCACTCAATGGCACGACCCCACAGGTTGTCGTCGATGGAATAGGGGTTGTCGTTGGCACCCTCGGGAACCGGCACGTTGTGAGCATGGGCGTAGGCGACCTCGTCGGGGCGACACTTCAGGTCCCACTCGCGAACCGGGGCGATAACCTTGAGCTCGGGGTCGAGGGCCTTGACGGCGGCCTCAAAACGGACCTGGTCGTTACCCTTGCCGGTGCAGCCGTGGGCGACGTAGGTCGCGCCAAACTCGTGGGCGACCTCAACAAGCTTCTTGGCAAGCAGCGGGCGAGAC
>JAXKHW010000094.1:0-4688 GCA_036549635.1 Collinsella sp.
CACCAGGGCCGAGTGCGGACAGACGGCGCTTGTGGGTCAGACCGGTCAGGGGGTTCGCCTGGTCCATGAACTGCGAGAGCTGCGAGGAACCGAAGAACTCCTTGATGGAGGCCACGATCGGGCGGATGTTGATGAGCGACTGCGGGGTGATCTCGTCGATGTCCTGGGAGCTCATGCGCTCGCGGACGACGCGCTCCATACGGCTCATGCCGATACGGAACTGGTTGGCGACGAGCTCGCCGACGGTACGGATGCGGCGGTTGCCGAAGTGGTCGATGTCGTCGACCTTGAAGCCCTGCTCGCCGGCAGCGAGGGACAGCAGGTAGCGCAGCGTCGCGACGATATCCTCGTCGGTGAGCACCGTGACCTCTTCCTCGGTGGTGAGGTTGAGCTTCTTGTTGACCTTGTAACGACCGACGCGGGCCAGGTCGTAGCGCTGCGGGTTGAAGAGCAGACCCTCGAGCAGACTGCGGGAAGCGTCCACGGTGGGAGGCTCGCCCGGGCGCAGGCGACGGTAGATCTCGATGAGGGCGTCCTCGCGAGTGAGGGCGGTGTCGCGCTCCAGGGTGCGCTTGATCACATCGGAGTTGCCGAGCAGCTCGATGATGTCGTCGTTGGTGACGGCGATGCCAAGGGCGCGCAGGAACATCGTGGCGCTCTGCTTGCGCTTACGGTCGATGGAGACCATGAGCTGGTCACGCTTGTCGACCTCAAACTCAAGCCAGGCACCGCGGGACGGGATGATCTGGGCCTTGTAGATCTGCTTGCCCGAATCCATCTCGGAGCTGTAGTACACGCCCGGGGAGCGGACGAGCTGCGAGACGACGATACGCTCGGTACCGTTGATGATGAAGGTGCCCTGATCGGTCATCATGGGGAAGTCGCCCATGAAGACGAGCTGCTCCTTGATCTCGCCGGTCTCCTTGTTGGTGAGACGGACGTCGGTCAGAAGCGGAGCCTGATAGGTCATGTCCTTCTCGCGGCACTCCTCGACGGTGTGCGCGGGATCGCCAAACTGATGCTCGCCGAAGGTAACCTCGAGAACATGGTTCTGGCTCTGGATGGGGCTGGATTCCTTGAACGCCTCACGAAGGCCCTCGTCCTTAAAACGCTCAAAGGATTCCCTTTGAACAGAGATAAGGTTGGGGAGCTCCATGGCCTCCGGGATTTTCCCGAAGCTGACGCGCTTGCGCTCAGTGGCAGTGTATGCGTAGGTCACCAGGTTTTTCCTCCTTCACGGAAATGCTCGGTGGGTTGGCGAGGCATAGCTTCGCCAGTTATCGCAACCTAATAGTTTATCAGGTACCGACCGTTGGGCAAGAAAAGCCTTGACGCGATTGAGTTTTTGGAGTAACAAAGTTTTTCGGCAGAAAACACGCAGGTAGATGTATGTGTATCGAACATCTGTTCATATATTTTCTGTGAACAGAGAGCCAGCAATCGCAGCTCTTATAAAAAACGGGTGCAGACCGAAGTCCGCATCCGTAAATGTCGATGCCCGAAGGCTTATTTGCGCATCAAGCCGCCGCGCTCGTCGATGGCGTCCCAGAAGGCGCTGGCAAAGCGAGGATCGCTTGCGGCCATGAGGGCGTTGGTGGCCATCCAGCCAGACGGGGTGCCGGTGTCGTAGCCCGAGAGCGGGTCGATGACGACAGCGTACATGGCCTCGCGGTCGAGCGAACGGGCCATAGCGTCGGTGAGCTGGATCTCGCCGCCCTTGCCGGCCTGCTGATCGGCCAGCAGGTCCATGACCAGCGGGCTCAGCAGGTAGCGACCGACGATGTACAGGTTGGACGGAGCCGCCTCGGGAGCGGGCTTCTCGACCAGACCGCCGATGCGCCAAACGGCACCGGGCTCGTCGTCGGCAGCATTCTCGAAGCCCTCGAGCGAGCCCACGCGATCGCCGGCGATGACGCCATAGCGGCTGACTTCCTCAGGAGCGCACGCGGCAACGGCGATAACCGAAGCGCCACCGTGCTCCTTGGAGACAGCAAGCATCTTGTCGCAGATGTCACGGTTGGGCACAACGTAGTCGCCCAGAAGAACCAGGAAGTTCTCCCCTGCCACGGCGTCGGCAGCAGAGCGAATGGCATGACCGAGGCCCTTGGGCTCGTACTGATAACGGAAGTCGACCGGCATGCCGCCTGCGTGGGCAACAGCATCGGCGTAAGCATCCTTACCGCGCTCGCGCAGCAGGTTCTCGAGCGAACGATCGGGCTGGAAGTAGCTCAGCAGCTCGGGCTTACCGGGAGAGGTAACGATGATGGCGTCGTCGACCTCCTCGGGGTCGAGTGCCTCCTCAACGACATACTGAATGACCGGCTTGTCGAGCACCGGCAGCATCTCTTTGGGCGTGCACTTAGTGCCAGGCAGAAAACGCGTGCCAAGACCGGCGGCGGGGATGATTGCCTTCATGTTATTCAAGGATCCTTTCGCAGGCGCAGAATGCGCCCTGTGCGTGCGGCACGGCGGCCGCAGACCAAATTGCGATACCGAAGTATCTTACCGCCGGAGACATACGTCGCCGTAAGGCAAACGCAATTCTTCAGCAGGTCAACGCAAATTATTGCTCGAATGGTGCAATTTTACGCCCCAGCGGTCACGGGATTGACATGGCGAAGACAGCGGTGTTCTGCGTGCCGAGCAATGGGAATGAGAACTCGTAAAAAAAGACGGGGCTCTCAATGCGAACCCCGTCTGCAAAGAAATCTGGCGAGAGAGCCTGATTACTTGAGGGTGACAGCAGCGCCAGCAGCCTCGAGCTTCTCCTTGGCAGCCTCGGCGTCCTCCTTCTTGGCACCCTCGAGAACAGCCTTGGGAGCGCCCTCGACGACCTCCTTGGCCTCCTTCAGGCCAAGGTTGGTGAGCTCACGGACGGCCTTGATGACCTGGATCTTGTTGTCGCCGAAGCCCTCGAGCACGACGTCAAACTCGGTCTTCTCCTCGGCCTCAGCAGCGCCAGCAGCGGGAGCGGCGACAACGGCGGCAGGAGCAGCGGCGGAAACGCCGAAGGTATCCTCGATAGCCTTGACGAGCTCGGAAGCCTCGAGAAGGGTCATTTCCTTAAGAGCATCGATGATCTCATCGGTGGTAAGCTTAGCCATTTCTAAGTCCTTTCGGTTTCCGTGTCTGTGCACGGAGATCAGTTAAAACACGGCGCGAATGCGCCAGGGGTGCGGCGTTGCCGCCGCGGGTGAAAACAGCAACTAGGCTGCCTTCTGCTCGGAGACCTGCTGGATCGAACGAGCGAGACCAGAGGAAACGCCGTTGACGCAGACAGCGATGTCGCGAGCGAAACCGGAGATGAGACCGGCGATCTGGCCGAGAAGCTGATCCTTGGTGGGCAGCTCGGCGATAGCCTTAACATCATCAGCGGAAACGGCCTTGCCGTCGGAGATACCGCCCTTGATCTCAAGGACGCCCTTGGACTTAGCGGAGAAGTCCTTAAGGGCCTTAGCGGCCTCGACCGGCTCGGTCTCGTAGAACACATAAGCGACGGGGCCGGCGAGGATCTCGTCGATCTCGGGCTGCTCCTGGTTCTTGAGAGCGATCTTGACCAGGTTGTTCTTGTAGACCTTCATCTCGGCGCCGCACTCGCGAAGCTGATGACGCAGCTCCTGAGCCTGCTTAACCGTCAGACCGTTGTAGTTGACGACGAACAGACCGGCGTTCTCGGCGATACGGGACTCGATCTCTGCAACCTTGTCGATTTTGTACTGCTGGGGCATGAATTACACCTCCTCGAATTCTTTCCGGGCACGGTCCGCCACAAGGACGTGACGGGGGCATGTCCAAAAAGAAAGCCCCCGCGCTGCATGAGCGACGGGGGCGAGAAGACATATCTACTCGACCACCTCGGCTGGCGGGATATCCCATTAAGCTCGCGGGCGATGCCCGTTTGCACCGGCTGTCTCTGGCAGCGGATTCGTGCGTGAACCGAAAATATTATGGCGGGGACCCCGGCGTCGGTCAACGGGCGCGAGGATTCGTCCACAAACCCTGCATACGCTCCGGCCGGGAGGGGCAGGGCGAGTTTTCCGCTCGGTCAAGTCCTGGGCTCGCACGAAGGCCACATTAAGTGGCCTTCGGCTCGTGCGGAATCTACGAAAACCTTGCGCCTGGCCTTCGGCGGCGCGGCCTGCGTCAACTATGGGGCAGCCCGGTTTTCCGTTGGCCGGCGCGCCCCACTCATAATGCTTGGGTCGGTGGGCTGATGGTTTTGGGTCCCGGTGGGCTATAGGGTTGACACGAAGTTGGACAGGCGGCGGAGACCTTCGTCCAAATCCTTGTCGGAGACGCAGTAGCTAAGGCGGATGTGGCCTTCGGTTCCGAAACAGTCGCCCGGGACTAGGGCTACGTTTGCCTCTTTGATGGCTTTGATGCAGAAGTCTTCGCTGGTTAGGCCGAACTTTTTGATGCTCGGGAAAGTGTAGAAGGCTCCCGCCGGTTCCACCACGTCGAGGTCCATGGCGCTTAAGGCCGCGAGCACGCGTTTGCGGCGGGCTCGGTAGACTTCGAGCATGGGGGTGGGGTCGACGGTGAGGGCTCGGGCTGCGGCATCCATTTCGAAGGAGACGGCGCTCGATACTAAATACTGGTGGGCCTTTGCGATCTCGGCGATGACGGGGGTTGCCGCTGCGAGCCAGCCCAGGCGCCAGCCGGTCATGGCCCAGGGCTTGGAGAAGCTC
>JAXKHW010000095.1:0-2197 GCA_036549635.1 Collinsella sp.
CCGAGAGTACTGCGGGGTCAGCCCGTGGGAGGCCAGGGCGCCGCTGACCGGTGGACGGCACCGAGCCGTCATCGAACTGAGAAGGGGGAGGCCTCGCGGCCTCCCCCTCTTTTTGCGTTTACGCGCAACATTCCTTATGCAATTAAATCAATTTAATCATCTACCGCTGAATATAGACGTTCACCGTTCTTTGGTCGGTTCTTTGTTCTCAATGGACTAATATTTGCTTTAGCGCACTGCTGCGCTTGTCCTGTTTTACACGGGTTGTTTTATTGATTGTGACGGAAGGACTCACATGGCAGATGTTCATGAGCTGCTTGATACTTGGAAAGCCAATGTCAAGGACGAGGAGCTCCTCGCTGAGCTTAACACGATGGAGGAGCAGGGTGATGAGGACGCCATCACCGACGCTTTCTTCCAGGATCTCGCCTTCGGTACTGCCGGCCTTCGCGGCACTATCGGTGCGGGCACTAACCGTATGAATATCTATACGGTCGGTCGTGCGACCCAGGGATTCGCTGACTACCTCAATGCTACCTTCGAGCATCCGACGGTCGCCATCGCTCGCGATAGCCGCAATAAGGGCGAGCTGTTCGTTAAGACGACGGCTGCCATTCTTGCAGCAAATGGCGTGACCGCCCTCGTGTATCCCAAGATTTCTCCTGTGCCGACGCTCTCCTGGGCCGTCCGCGACCTTAAGTGCTCCGGTGGCATTTGCATGACCGCTAGCCATAATCCGGCGCCGTATAACGGCTATAAGGCCTATGGCCCCGACGGCTGCCAGATCACCAGCGAGGCCGCCGATGCAATTTCTAAGGCTATCGCCGAGACCGATACGTTCACCGGTGTGAAGTCCATGGACTTCGATGAGGCTCTTGAGCAGGGTCTGGTCAAATGGATCGATGACTCGTGCCTCGAGCGTTATTATGACGCCGTTCTCGCCCGCGGCGTGACCAACCTTTCTGCCGAGGAGATCGCTGGCGCTCCGCTTAAGCTCGTCTACACTCCGCTCAACGGCACCGGCCTCATTCCCGTCACGACGGTGCTCGAGCGCGCTGGCATCACCGATGTCACGGTTGTTCCCGAGCAGAAGGAGCCTAACGGCGATTTCCCGACCTGCCCGTATCCTAACCCCGAGATTCGTCAGGCCATGCAGAAGGGCATCGATCTCTGCGAGCAGGTTCACCCTGATTTGCTGCTTGCAACCGATCCCGACGCCGACCGTGTTGGCGTTGCCGTTAAGAATGGCGATGACTATCTGCTGCTGACCGGCAATGAGATGGGCGTTCTGCTGCTCGACTATATCTGCAAGACCCGTGCTGCCCGCGGTGAGGACCTCACTAAGAAGGTTGCCGTTACTACTATCGTTTCTTCCGCCATGGTTGACGCTCTGGCCGACGAGTACGGTTTTGAGCTCCGCCGCTGCCTGACGGGCTTCAAGTACATCGGCGACATCATTACTTCTCTTTCCGATGCTGGCGAGGTCGATCGCTTTGTCTTCGGTTTTGAGGAGAGCTACGGCTATCTGGCCGGCGACCACGTGCGCGACAAGGACGCCGTGAGCACTTCGCTTTTGATTTGCCAGATGGCGCAGTATTACAAGCTCCAGGGCAAGAACCTTGCCGACGCGATGCACGAGCTGTACGAGAAGTATGGCTACTATCACAACAAGACGATTTCGCTGAGCTATCCGGGTGCTGAGGGTGCGGCAAAGATGGCCGGCATCATGGCCGGTCTGCGCGAGAACCCGCCCGCGGAGCTCGCCGGTTCCAAGATTGAGGCCGTCGTGGATTACAACACCTGCGTGAACGGCCTGCCGAAGGCTAACGTCATTGAGTTCGATCTTGAGGGTGGCAACAAGGGTATTGTTCGTCCTTCCGGCACTGAGCCCAAGATTAAGCTGTACATCTTCGCTAAGGGCACGGATGCCGCCGAGGCTGATGCAGCACTTGACGCGATTGAGGAGTCCGGTCGCAAGCTGTTGGCCTAAGGCTTTGAAAGCCTATTTCTATAGTTAGACGGAGGAGGGGATCTCGGAAACGAGGTCCCCTCTTTATTACTGGCAAACACAGCTGAGAATCCCAAGATGTGTGGGAAATGTGTACGCCCAGATTCCCGCCCACGGCGCCCCTCCGGTCTGGCAATATATCTCCTTGCCGCGCGGCCCGGTGGAACCGGGAACCAGCGCAGGCGTGCA
>JAXKHW010000096.1:0-2565 GCA_036549635.1 Collinsella sp.
AGCGCGCGCTTGACGGTGTCCTCGCCATCGATGTTGAGGACCAAAATCGGCATACGGTTGTCCTGGCACAGTGCCGTAGCCGTGGAATCCATAACCTGCAGACCGCGGACGAGAACCTCGTGATAGGTAATCTTGTCAAAACGGACGGCATCGGCGCACTTGACGGGATCCTTGTCGTAGATGCCGTCAACCTTGGTTGCTTTAATCAGAATCTCGGCGCCGATCTCGCACGCGCGAAGAGCCGCGGCGGTGTCGGTCGTAAAGTACGGATTGCCCGAACCGGCGGCAAAAATAACGACGTTGCCCTTGGAAAGGTGGTTGATGGCGCGACGGCGAATATAGGGCTCGCAGATCTCGTTCATCTGAATAGCGCTCATCACGCGGCAAGGAACATCGTTATGCTCGAAGGCATCCTGCAGGGCGAGCGCGTTCATAACGGTTGCCAGCATGCCCATGTAGTCGGCCTGAGCACGCTCCATGCCACCGGCAGCGCCGGCCATGCCGCGGAAAATATTGCCGCCGCCGACAACGACGCCGACCTCATGGCCAACGGCGAGCAGCTCCTTGACCTGCTTGGCAAGATGGTCGGTAACCTTGGGGTCGATGCCATATTGGCCGTCGCCCATCAGTGCTTCGCCGGAAAGCTTCAAAAGCACGCGTTTATATCGGATGTCGGACAAAGCGATCCTCCTTTAGATTGAACTCTCAACATTCTATCAAAGGCTCTAAGAAGAGCCATGAAAAAGCAGGCTGTGAGTAAAACCCACAGCCTGCTCATTACCAGCTACAAGAGCTTATTTACTCGCCACGGACCAGACGGTCAAAGGCAACGACGGTAATGGTGTCGCCGAGCTCCTTGGAGACCTGCTCAGCGTACTTCTTGATGGTGAGGGAGCTGTCCTTGATGAACTCCTGCTCGGTGAGCACGGACTGCTTGTAGAACTTCTCCAGACGGCCAACAGCCATCTTCTCCTGGATGGCCTCGGGCTTGCCGGACTCGGCAGCCTGAGCCATGTAGATCTGCTTCTCGTGCTCGACGGTCTCAGCCGGAACCTGATCGCGGGTAGCGCAGATCGGGGCGACAGCGGCAACCTGAAGGGCAACGTCGTGGGCAAAGGTCTTGAAGGACTCAGCCTGAGCGGTCTCGGCCTTCTCGAAAGCAAACTCGACGAGGACGCCGATCTTACCACCCATGTGGATGTAAGAAGCGAGAGCGCCGTTCTCGGCCTTACGGGCGGCGAAGCGGGAGATCTTCATGTTCTCGCCCATGATGTGAATCATCTCGGTGAGCTCGGAGGAAACGGTCTCCTCGCCCATCGGCTTCTCAAGCAGAGCGTCGACGTCAGCAGGCTCGGTGGTAGCGACAACCTCAGCGACCTTGGAAGCAAAGCCGGTGAACTTGGCGTTGGAGCCAACGAAGTCGGTCTCGCAGGAGAGCTCGAGCAGAGCGCCGGTCTTGCCATCCTCGGAGACGAACGCGGCGACAGCGCCCTCGTTGGTCTCACGGCCAGCCTTCTTGGCGGCCTTGGCAAGGCCGTTCTTACGCAGAACGTCGACAGCGGCGTCCATGTCGCCGTCAGCCTCGACGAGAGCCTTCTTGCACTCCATCATCGGGGAGTCGGTCATCTCGCGGAGCTGCTTGACCATAGCGGCGGTAATCTGGGCCATTGTGGTTCCTTTCAAAGAGATGAAAAAGAATTAACTAAGACTGATTTACTCGGCCTTGGGCTCAGCGGCCATCTCGGCCTCGGAGACCTGCTCCTTGCCGGAGCCAGCGAGGCAGGCGTCAGCCATGAGCTCGCACATAAGGGTGACAGCGGAGATAGCGTCATCGTTGCAGGGGATGCCGTACTCGACCTCGTCGGGATCGGAGTTGGTGTCGATCAGGGCGACGACGGGGATGTTCAGGCGCTGGGCCTCCTTGATGGCGTTCTCCTCGCGCTTGGTGTCGATGACGAAGAGAGCCTGGGGCAGACCCTTCATGTCGCGGGCGCCACCGAGGTTGGTCTGGAGCTTAGTGAGCTCCTTGCCCAGAACAGCCTGCTCCTTCTTGGGCAGCACTGCCATGCGGCCGTCCTCGACCATGGCCTCGAGCTCCTCCATGCGGTTGATGCGGGAGCGGATGGTGACGAAGTTGGTCAGCATGCCGCCGAGCCAACGCTGGTTGATGTAAGGCATGTTGGCGCGCTCAGCGGCGTTCTTAACGGCCTCCTGAGCCTGCTTCTTGGTGCCGACGAACAGCACGTTGCCACCCTTGGCGACGTTCTTGACGAAGGTGTAGGCCTGGTCGGCGTCGAGGATGGTCTGCTTGAGGTCGAGGATGTAGATGCCGTTGCGCTCACCGAAGATGAACGGCTTCATCTTGGGGTTCCAGCGACGGGTCTGGTGGCCGAAGTGGCAGCCGGCCTCGAGCAGGGTGCGGATATTAATCTTGGTAGCCATGTTAAACCTCCTGTGGTTTGCCTCCGCGCGGGGTCATCCTCCAAAACCAACCCGGACATGTGCTACCAAAGCCCGGGCACCACGGTATGAAGTAGCCGCGCGTGCGTGATAAAAACATGTTGC
>JAXKHW010000003.1:0-4159 GCA_036549635.1 Collinsella sp.
CGCCGATTCGGGTGGCGGCTCCACGGAGCTCGCGACGGGCGTCTATGCGCCTGAGCGCGGGGTCTTTGCGCTGGAGGGAACGCGCTCACTGGACATCGGTTGCCGTCGCGTGACGGAGCGGTTTTTCTCGGCGCTGCCGCCCGCACGCGGCGAGCTTGCTGCCGCTGCCTCGTGGGCAGGCGAGCAGTTCGCCGCCTATTTTGAAGGCCTGCCCAGCGACTTTGAGCGCGCCGAGCGTCTGGTCGCGGTGGGTGGCACGGTGACTACGCTGGTGGCTCTGGTCCACGAGCTGGAACCGTACGATTCGAGCTTTGTTCACCTACGCGAGCTGTCGCTGGAGCAGGTCTCGGCCGCTATCGAGCGCATGTCTGTGTTGGACGCGGAAGGCATCGCCGCGCTACCGGGTGTACAGCCCAAACGCGCGGGCGTGATCTTGGCTGGCGCCGTGGTGATCCGCGAACTCATGCGTGCCGGCGGCTACAAGACGCTCACCGTAAGCGAGAACAGCCTACTCGCCGGCATGGCCGCCACCATCAACGAGACCCTCGACGGCGAGCTACCCACCATTGGCTGGACCCCCACTCTCAGCACCCTCTAAATAAGTTGCGGTGAAATACGGACTAAAATCGCCCTTTCGGGCACCAAACAGTCCCTATTCCACCGCAACTCAACAGCCGGCACCTGGGGACGTTCCTTTTCTGCCGGCACCTGGGGACAGTCCTTGCGGGGCGTCCCCACAGCGCCTATGCCAGCTTGTCGATTTGCCCAATCTCCCAAAGCGGAATATTGACGAGCATGCCCTCGTCTCTATATGCCGCCAGGGAGCTCCTCACGCAACGCTCGAGTTTGAATTTTTCGCAGGCTATTTTCAGACTCTTCGCTTTAAGGTTCTCTGCCGCCTTGATCTCAAGCGGAAGCACGGTTCCCGCATGGTCGATGGCAAAGTCGGTTTCGGCATTGCCGGAGGTAGAGGACCAATACGCGGGAGTTTTGTCCTGGAGCAAAAGCTCCTGCGCGACGTATTGTTCGGTCAGCGAACCTTTGAACTCGGTAAAAACAGCGGATCCGTTAAGAACGATGGCCGGAGAGAGACCGGAGAGCGCTCCGAGGATGCCGGTGTCGATGCAGAACAGTTTGAAGCCCGAGAGGTCTTCATAGCTCGAGAGCGGCGCCTTTAGAGCGGAAACACGTGGCACCTTATGAACGATTCCGTAGTCCGTGAGCCACTGGAGGCTTTCCTCGAAATCGCGTGCGCGCGCTCCGGGACGAAGGGCGCCATAGACAAACTTCTTGTTCTCCTTTGCAAGCTGGCCGGGAAGGGATTTCCAAACCAACCTCATGCGCTCGACGATGCGGGCGGGTGCATGTTTGCCAAAATCGGATTCGTAAGCCTCGATGATTTGCTGCTGAAGCCTTCGGGCTTCGATGAAGTCGCGTGTCTCGGCGAAAGCGGAGACAACTTCGGGCATACCGCCGACAACAAGGTATTCCTTGAGCAAGTGCTCGAGCTTTTCGGTAACGTTTGCTAGAAGGTTCATGTCTGCGGCAAGGATGGCGTCGGCGAGCGGGTTGCCGTCGACGGCACGAACGAATTCGGCAAACCCCATGGGACGCATGGTGAGCTGGTCGATTTTACCGACGGGAAATGACTCATTTTCGCGTCGGAGCGCGAGGCCCATATAGGAACCGGCTGCCACGATGTGGTATTCGGGTGCAAGTTCGTTGAAGTACTTGAGCGTGGTGATCCCGCGTGGCGCCTCTTGGATCTCGTCGAAGATGATGAGCGTGTCTGCTGGCGTTACGGTTTGGCCACGTAGGAGTTCTATCTGGGAGATGATGCGCTTGGGGTCGAGGTCCCCATCGAACAGCGAGCGTGTGCTCGGCTCGAGCATAAAGTCAAAACGAATGACGTTTCGATACTGCTGGCTTGCGAATTCGTTAAGAAGCCAAGTCTTTCCTGTCTGGCGGGCTCCCTTAAGCAAGAGAGGTTTGCGATTCGCCCTTGATTTCCAAGCGATAAGTTCACTCATAAGCTGTCGCTGCATATTGCCTCCCAACCCTCTCGGCTAGTATAAGGCCATTTGGGCGTTTCCATCGGAAAATGTGGGAGACAGCCACGTTTTTCCATCGGAAAATGTGGGAGACAGCCACGTTTTTCCATCGGAAAATGTGTAAATACCAACCTAAGTTGCGGTGGAATAGTTCCTAAATGGGCTGATAAACTGCCAAAACAGGAACTATTCCACCGCAACTTAGAGCCCCACCGGCGTGTAAAAGAAACGAGCCCGCATCCCTGGGGGACACGAGCTCGTAAACAATACATGGTAGGGGCGGTGGGACGTCTGCGTATTTGCTGCGCAAATACGCACCGGCTTCGGCCGCCTGTCGGCGCCCTCGCCGGCTCGCTACGGACGCTGCGCGTCCGCTTAACGCTCGCCCCCTCGCGGGTTCGAGTCCCGCCGGCATCTAAAAGAAGCGAGCCCGCATCCCCGGGGGACACGAGCTCGTAAAAGCCAAATGGTAGGGGCGGTGGGACTCGAACCCACAATCCTTGCGGCGAGAGATTTTAAGTCTCCTGCGTATGCCAATTCCGCCACGCCCCCGTGAGACTAGAAGTCTAGCACAAGCCGTCCGTTACGCGTTGACGGCCATCGAGTGTTGGCCCGACTTCTCCAGGAACTCCTGGAACTTGGCTTCGTCGCCCTTGTTTTGATACTGCAGGGCCAGCAGGTACTCCAGTCGGCAGCGCTTGACCGGGTCGTCGCCGACATCCTCGAGCATGCGCTCCAGCTCGGGAATGTCGTTGTGGCGCTTGAGGATCATCGTGTCGTTCATCAGCTGACACTCGTGCGCAACTGCCTCGGCCTGACCGCCCTCAAAGCCCTTGATCTCGTGCAACAGCTCTTTGGACTTTTTGCGGTCCTCCTGGCCAACATAGTAGTTAAAGGCTTTGATCACCAGGTCGACGCGCTGCATCTTGGGGAGGTTGAGCCCCAGCAGCAGATCGAACATCTCGCTGGCACGCTCGTGGTCCTCGCGCAGCAGATAGGAGTTCAGGCGCAGGTAGTCGCGGTTGTAGCGCGGGTACAGCATGCTGGTGAGTTTGCCGTCGAGCAAACGATCGAACTCGTCCCACTGCTTGGCGGCCATCAATTGCTGCAGGCGTTTAAACGTGGTGCGTTTTTTGACGCTAAAGAACACCGACACGGCGATGCAGATGATAACGACGGCGGTCCAGAGGGTGCGGGAATCGGGCATATTAGGGTCCTTAGTCGCTCATAAAGCGAGCGGTATGACAACACGTACTAGATGTATTATACGCAGCGCGCAAGCAAACTGGCATAAAAGCTCATCGAGGCCGAGTGCCATCGCTCGCTGCGGTACACTTACCTAAAGTAAACCATGAAGGGAGACATTACCTATGAAGAAGATCGTTTTGGCTTGCGGTGCTGGCGCTGCTACTTCCACGCTCGTTGCCCAGAAGGTCGCTACTCTGCTCGACGCCAACGGTTATGCCGACAAGTACGAGATCGTGCAGTGCGCCATCTCCGAGGCCAAGGATTACTGCGACGAGGGCGCTGACCTGCTGATCGCCACCACCGTTGCCCCCGAGGGCCTCACCTGCCCGTACGTGAGTGGCGTGCCCTTCATGACCGGCATGAACCGCGTTGCCGCCGAGAAGGCCGTTCTCGACGTCATGGCTCAGTAGGCGCTGACTGCATGAGTGAGCAGAACGCCAACCCGGTAGAGCTCTTTGGTATGCGCGTTGCCCATGTGGGCATTAACGCCACCGACCCGGCAGACGCCCTGGAGATCGCGGAGCTGTTCTCGACGATGATGGGCCTGCCCGTCATCGAGACCCCGGTTTCGTACTTCAACGATTCGCTGGTCGAGATCATGAAGCAGAACGGTCGTGGCACCAAGGGCCACATCGGCTTTGCCGTTAACGACATCGATGCAGCTGAGAAGTGGTTTGCCGAGCGCGGGCTCGAGGTCAACGAGGAGTCGCGCGCGCTGCTACCCGACGGTGGTACCAAGCTCGTGTACTTTAAGCGCGAGTTCGCCGGCTTCGCCGTGCACCTGTGCCGCGAATAGCGCACAAGCTGTCATAGCTAGCAAAAAGGGATAGGGCTGCGTGGCCCTATCCCTTTATTTATGC
>JAXKHW010000097.1:0-8824 GCA_036549635.1 Collinsella sp.
ACGTGCGCAAGCTGGCTCGTGAAGGCGATGACGCGGTCGTGCTCGGCGGCGCTGGTCACGCTGAACTTGCCAAAGCCCAAGGGGCGCACCATCTCGCGCACCTGGCCCAAAAGCTCCAGCTTGAGCGCATCGTCTACCGCGGGCGGTACGAGCACCAGCGGGGCGCCCTGGAACAGGTCGGCACGAGAGTTAGCGTAGCCCGAGAACTGGGTGCCCGCCATGGGGTGCGCGCCCACAAAGTAAAAGCCGTGCTCGCGGGCAAGCTCAAAGGCACGTTCGCACACGATGCCCTTGACGCCCACCGTGTCGATCACCACGGGGCCCATGATGGCGTCGGTGTCGGTGGCGTCGGCGAGCGCCTTGGCGTGCGTCTCGAGCCACTCGATGCATGCCTCGGGGTAGCAAGCCAGGACGATGATGTCGCATTCGCCGAGTGTCTTGTCGTTGAGCTCTCCGGCGACAGTGCCCATGCTGGCGGCCGTCATGACATCGTCATCGGGGTCCCAGGCCAGCACGCGGACGCCCGCCTGTGCATAGCCGCGGGCAAAGCTACCGCCGATGAGGCCAAGGCCGACGATACCGGCGCACTTGGGGCCGCCCTGGTTAACGCGCGCGTTTCTCACCGTACCCATGGGCTACTCCATGGTCTCTTGGCAGACAACCTCGCGGATGGCTCGGATGCGGCGCATGGTGTCGTCGAACTGATCGGGGGTGAGGGCCTGGGCGCCGTCGGACCAGGCGCGGCTCGGTTTGTCGTGGACCTCGATCTCCAGACCGTTGGCGCCGCAGGCGGTCGCGGCGAGCGCCATGGGCTCAACGTAGCGGGTGTAGCCGGTGGCGTGGCTGGGGTCGGCGACGACGGGCAGGTGCGACAGGTGGTGCAGCACCGGCACGGCGTTAAGGTCGAAGGTGTTGCGGGTGCGGGTCTCGAAGGTGCGGATACCGCGCTCGCACAGGATGACGTTGTCGTTGCCCTCGCTCATGATGTACTCGGCTGCCATAAGCAGCTCGTCGATCGTGCCGGACATGCCGCGCTTGAGCAGAATCGGGGTTTGGGTCTTGCCGACCTCCTTGAGCAGGGGGAAGTTCTGGGCGTTGCGGGCGCCGATCTGCATGACGTCAATCTTCTTGTCCAAGAAGACCTGCACGTCGCGTGGATCCATGATCTCGGTGACGATCGGCATGTCGAGCTCGGCAGACGCCTCGCACAGCAGGTCGAGGCCGGCGGGGCCCATGCCCTGGTAGGCGTAGGGGGAGGTGCGGGGCTTGTAGGCACCGCCGCGCAGCATCGTGGCGCCGGCGGCCTTCACGCGGCGTGCGATGCGGATGAGGTTCTCGCCCTCGACGGAGCAGGGACCGGCGATGACCTGGAACTGGTCGCCGCCGATCTTGACGCCGTGACCGCAGTCGATGACGGAGTCCTCGGGGTGGAACTTGCGGTTGGCGCGCTTGAACGGCTCGGAGACGCGCTGCACGCGCTCGACGACATCCATGGACTCGAGCAGGAACGGGTCGATCTTGGTCGTATCGCCCACCAGGCCGATAATCGTCTCATTCTCGCCGCGCGAGACATCGGTCTTCAGGCCCTTTTTCTCAATCCAGCTGACGATATGGCCGACGGCCTCGTCGCTGGCGCTCTGCTTTAAAATTGCAATCATGGTGTGCCTCTCACCTCGATGGATAACTTTTGCAAAAACGGCCCGCATCGCGAGCCGTGTATATATGGTGCATGAGAGTTTATACTATCTGACTCGCTTTTGCCTTCTAAAGTGGGCCGTTGCGCCGCGTCTTCCTCGGAATTGCAAAGCTTTTTCTTTTATTTTGATAGCCCGTGGTGCACTTGGGTATAATGCCAAACGTTGGCCCTATTAGCTCAGGGGATTAGAGCGTCTGCCTCCGGAGCAGAAGGCCGTTGGTTCGAATCCAACATGGGGCACCATCGAACGTAAGACCGTCCGAACCTCGCATGGTCCGGGCGGTTTTTCTTATACCGACGCGACGTGATGGGACGTGGTATGGCAGCAACGGATATCGAGCGCGGACTCTCAACCGCCGAGGTCGAGGAGCGTATCGCCGCCGGTAAGATCAACCGCAACATGGAACTCAAGACCAAGTCGGTCAAAGAGCTCATCATCGAGAACCTCTGCACGCTGTTCAATTTGATCAACGTGATCTTGGCTTTCCTGGTCATTTTGACCGGTTCGTTTAAGGATCTGACGTTCCTGTTCGTGGTGTTCTTGAACACCGCTATTGGCGTCATTCAGTCCATGCGTTCCAAGAAGATGGTCGATAAGCTCACGCTGCTGACCTCCAAGAAGGCCATCGCGGTGCGCGACGGCGCCGAGGTGGAGCTCGGCCTGGACCAGATCGTGCTCGACGACATCATCCGCTTGGGGCGCGGCGACCAGATTCCCGCCGACGCCGTGGTGGTGTCGGGCGAGGCGCTCGTGAACGAGAGCCTGCTGACGGGCGAGAGCGACCTTATTAAGAAACAGTCAGGCTCTGAGCTCATGAGCGGCAGCTTTATCGACTCGGGCCTGCTGCGCGCCCGCGTGATCCATGTCGGCGCCGACAACTACGTGGCCAAAATTAATAACGAGGCCAAGTACGTCAAAAAGGTTAATTCCGAGATCATGAACGTGCTGAACGCCATCGTGCGCTTTGCGAGCATCATCATGATCCCGCTCGGTTTGGCGTTGTTTGCCTCGAGTGTGAGCGAGCTGTGGGATGCCGCGGGAACCCCGGGCGATAGCGCGCTTTCGTGGTGCTTCTCCGAGCTGTTGGCCGGTCATGTGCCTTCGTCGGCGCTGCTGTCCACGGTGGGCGCCCTGCTGGGTATGATCCCGCAAGGCCTGGTGCTGCTGACTTCGTCGGTGCTCGCCATCGCCACGGTGCGCCTGGCCCGCCGCAAGGTGCTGGCACAGCAGCTCTACTGCATCGAGACACTCGCTCGCGTCGACGTGCTGTGCCTGGACAAGACGGGCACCATCACGTCGGGCCGTATGGAGGTCGAGGGCACGTATCCGCTGCCTGTTGAGGGTGTTGGCTTTGGCGTGGACTCGGACGAGGCGGCTGTTCCCGTCGATACCACAGTGCTCGATTTTGCGCTGGCTAACGTGGCACGTGCGACTTCGGCCGATGCCAACGAGACCTGCCAGGCGCTGCTCAACTATTACGCCGATCGCCCGGTCGAGGTGTCCGAGCCGCTGTCGGTCATTCCATTCTCGTCGTCTAAAAAATGGAGCGGCGCTTCTTTTGCGCAGGGCTCCTACGTAATGGGCGCCGCGCAATTTGTGCTCTCTGATCGTGCGTTTGCCCAGGTCGAGAACCGTGTCGCCGAGCTTGCCGATACCTGCCGCGTGCTCGTGGTGGCGCGCGTGGACGGCTTTACGCCCGATGGGGATATGGTGGGCGAGGCCGAGCCCGTGGGATTTGTGACCATCCGCGACGAGATTCGTACCTCGGCGGCCGAGACCATCGGCTACTTTAACGAGCAGGGCGTGACCCTCAACGTGATCAGCGGCGACGACCCGCGTACGGTGTCGTCGATCGCGCGCGTGGTGGGCGTGCCGGGGGCGGACGCTTATGTGGACGCCACGACGCTCGATACGCCGGCCAAGCTCGATGCCGCAGTGGACCGCTACCATGTCTTTGGTCGTGTGACCCCGCAGCAGAAGCGCGAGCTCGTGCAGGCGCTCAAGCGCCGCGAGCACACCGTGGCCATGACGGGCGACGGCGTCAACGACGTGCTGGCGCTCAAGGAGGCCGACTGCTCCGTCGCCATGGCGGCCGGCTCCGATGCCGCGCGTAATGTGGCCGAAATCGTACTCGTCGACAACGATTTTGCCTCGATGCCCGCCGTGGTGGCCGAGGGCCGTCGCTCCATCAACAACCTGCAGCGTTCGGCCTCACTGTTCCTGACCAAGACGCTGTTCTCGATGGGCCTGGCGGCGCTGTGTATCGCGCTGCCGCCGTACCCCTTCGAGCCCATCCAGATGACGCTCATTAACTTCTTCTGCATCGGCGCGCCGGGCTTTGTGTTGGGCCTGGAGCCCAACAATGCTCGTGTGAAGGGTGCGTTTTTGAGCAACGTACTCAAGCGTGCACTGCCGGCGTCGATTGCGGTCATTTTGGCTGCGGCGCTCGACATCTTTGTGGCGCGCGTGTTTGGCTTTAGCCAGCTCACGCTGTCTACGATGTGCCTGCTTACGTCGTGCGCGGCGAGCGTCAGCCTAATCTGGCGCATCTCGCAGCCTCTCACGCCCTTACGTGTGGTGCTCTTTGTGTTTGTAGTCGCCGGCATCCTGGTGGGCGTTATCGGATTCCCGGAGCTGCTGTCTATTGCCAACCTGTCGATGGGCCAGATGGTTATCTTGGCTGTTATCGTGGTCTTTACCTGCTCGGTGTTCTTTAAGCTCGCCACGATGATGGATTCGCTCAAGCCGCGTCGTCGTCATGCCGCAACTGGTTTTGGCCGCGGTGTGCGCGTCCGCCTGGGTCGCGGTGGCGGCAAGGTGAGCTCGACGGGCTCGACGGCCGAACGTTTTGCCAAGCGCGTCGCCGCCGACATGGCGCAGCGCCGCGAAGATCGCACCGCTCGCGAGGCCGAGGCCCGTGCACTCGAGGGCGTGGCTCAGGCCCAGCCCAAGAAAAAGAAGGGTACCGGAGCCAAGCGCTCTCGCGTGACCAAGTCCGCCCAAGGCATCAAAGTCTCGATGCCAAGCAAAAAGAAGAAGTAGCTACGCGCCCTGGCGATGTTGAATTGGTGCCTTGTTCCTGTGGGGCCGTGGCGATGTTATGCTCTAACCTCGATTGTTTGAATTGCTTCGAAAAGAGGATGCCGTGATCTGCCCGCATTGCCTTAAGACTATCGAGGACGGCGCCTCGTTCTGCCCCTACTGCAACGCCTATGTGGGTCCGGGCGATGGTCCCGAGCACACCGAGTTCGTGTTCTGTGAGGGCTGCGGTGCCCGTCTTTCTCCGCATGATCGCACGTGCCCAAAATGCGGACGCCCTGCTCCGGGTATCCTCTCCGAGGACGCGGCCGCATCCGACCTGGCAGCGGGCCGCACGGCGGGCTTTCCGCGCCTAACGCAAGAGCAGATCGATACCGAGGTGCCTCATGCGCCCGCCTCGGCTGCCGCGGTTCTTTCGGACGCCGCCGATCCTAACGAGACCTGCGTGCTGCCGGCTTTCGATAAGGATTTCGGTATCCCCAAGGTCGATATTCCCACGCCCGTTTCCCTGCATGACGATGCTCAAAAACCCAAGCGCAAGGTGCATCCCGACGAGGACGCCTATCACAAGCACAAGCGTCATATCCCCAAGCCGCTCATCGTCATCGCGGTCCTTGCCGTCGTTTGCGGCGGTGCCTATTGGTTCGTGACGGCCGATCCCATGGGTGTCATGCCTGCCTTCTACGACCAGTTTGGCCAGGCTGCGCAGACGACCTTCCCCACGCGCCAAAAGGGCGAGGCGACTGAGGACGATACCAAGCAGGACGATTCTGCCGAGGTGGTC
Organism: Collinsella sp.; assembly: GCA_036549635.1. Lineage (GTDB taxonomy): Bacteria > Actinomycetota > Coriobacteriia > Coriobacteriales > Coriobacteriaceae > Collinsella. The sequence continues at coordinate 5,521 of JAXKHW010000097.1, forward strand.
CAGGAAGAAACCGTGCTCACCGATGATCAGCTCTATACCAGACTCGACGGTCTGTATCAGACCATCGTGTCCTACGGTGATGAGGACCAGATCGGCGAGGTCATCGATTCCTTTAACAACGGCTATCTCCGAACGCCGCTGTCCACCCGCCAGGAGCTGTCGCAGAGTGCCTACGCCCTGCGCGACCAGATCAAAAAGACGCAAGATGAGCTTAACAACCTTAAGTATCAGGACGATACGGTCTATGCGGACGACATCGCCCACTTAAAGCAGCTTGCCGAGTGGATGTACGAGCGTGTCGACGTGATCTGTCAGAGCTGGGACATCTCGCTGGCCATTCCCGATGGTGAGTCGATGAGTTCCCACCAAAGCGATATCCTGGCGCCCATCGCGCAGGGCGGCAACAGCGCACTGAACCAGTACGACGCCAATGTGGGTTCCTGGAAGCCGCAGCAGCGTTCCTAAAATTAGTTCGCCATAGTCGGCATAACCTACGTGCGCAATTGATGTAAGCGCATGCTTATTGCTACAATTCGTACAAATATGCTTTAAACGCACGAGGAAGGAACCACATGTTTGGTTTTAAGAAAGAGCTCTACACGCCCGAGTATCAGCTTGCCGGCGACGAGTGCGCCGTTATCGAGACGTCGAAGGGTACCATCAAGGTCAAGTTTGACGGCGAGGGCGCTCCCATTCATGTCGCGAACTTCTGCGAGCTTTCCACGATGGGTTTCTATGATGGCCTTAAGTTCCATCGCTATGTGCCCGGTTTTGTCATCCAGGGCGGCGACCCCAATACCCGCGATATGTCCGGCGCCGACGTCGCTGCCGGTCTTGAGGGCCCTGACGGCATGCCCGGTACCGGTGGTCCCGGCTACTGCATCAAGGGCGAGTTTGCCACCAATCCGCGCAACAGCCATGTCGATGGTGCCCTTGCCATGGCACGCTCCATGGACCCCGATTCCGCGGGTTCGCAGTTCTACTTCTGCCTGGGCGCCCAGCATAACCTCGATTCCGGTTACACCGTCTTTGGTACCACGGTCGAGGGTCTCGATGTGATTTCGCAGCTGCGTGCCGGCGACGAGATCGTCCATGTCGAGATCGTTCACGAGTAAAGGGGACTTCCTTGAATAGCCAGCTGATCCAACAGGGCCGCGCCGCTTACCGCGCGGGTGATTTTTCCGCTGCAGCCCAGATGCTTGGGGCGGCAAAGACTCCCGATGAGATTATGGGCGAGGCCGATCACCTTCGTGGCAACGCCTTGATGCACCTGGGCATGTATGCCGAGGCCGCCGAGGCTTATGCTGCCGCCCTCAACGACGGCACCTACGGCAAGCGCGGCGCGCTGCTCACCAACCGCGGCAAGGCGCTCGCCGCCGTGGGCGACTACACGACGGCCGCCCAGGCGTTCTCTGCTGCTACGCAGGATGCTTCCTATGCCACGCCGTTCAAGGCCTATCTGGGCCTGGGCAATGCGCTGTTCCAGTCGGGCGATTATGCCAACGCGGGTACTGCCTTCCGTCAGGCTGCCATCGACGGCGCCAATCCGGCTCCTGCCGCCGCACTCGGCGAGCTCGGTCGTTGCTTCATTAAGCTCGGCCGTCCGGCGGATGCCGTGGAGACCTACCGTACGGCTATCGACTTTGCCGGTCCCCGTGACGACACGCGCGCGCTCAACGCCGGCATGGGTCAGGCGCTTTCTGCCGCCGGCCGTCCCTCCGACGCACTCGACGCCTTTAACGCCGCTACTGCCGATGGCATCTACCAGCTTACCTCCGAGCAGGCCGATGAGCTTGCCCGCGTGCACGATTCGCTTGCCGCGCTGTCTGCCCAGACGGCTATGGCCACGGCTCCGGCGCCTGCGATGGACGCTCCTGCCGTCGATCCGCTCGATCCTACGGGCGCGACCGGTCAGTTTATGCCCGATCCCTCGGACACCGGCTTCTTTACACTGTCAGAGTCCGAGATGGTCCAGCAGGACCGTCAGGATCGTAAGCAGGCCAAGGTCCGTCGTCGCCATCGCCACACGGGTCTCAAAGTCTTCATCGTGCTGCTTCTGCTCATTTTGATTGCTGCGGGCGGTCTGGGCTTTGCCTACACGCGCGGCTTTGGCTTCCCGTCTCAGGAGTCTGTCGTTACCGATCTGTTCCAGGCTGCCGGCGACGGTGACACCGCAAAGGCCGAGTCTTGCCTGGCCTCGAGCCTGTCCGAGGACGCCAAGTCGATGATCATCTCCTCGATTCCGCAGGGCGCCACCGTGTCCGTCGAGGGCATGGATCAGTCCATGACCGAGACGACTGCCAAGGTCAAGGCTTCGCTGTCCAAGGGCGGCGAGCAGGAGTATACCGTCAAATTCGTGCGCTCCGACAATCATATCGGCTGGGCCGTTTCCTCGCTCGATATGGATTTCTCGGCTGCTGACAACCAGTAGTGACCTTATGGGATTTAGCTTTGCCCGGCGCTTCACCGCAAGTGAGGTGCCGGGCTTGCGCTAGTATGATGAGCTAGTAGTTTTCCAGCAATCATCCAACACATCAGGAGTTGCGTTGTTTTCTTTGATGGATATGTTCTTCGGTAGCTATGCGGGCGATCTTGCCATCGACCTCGGTACCGCAAATACGCTTGTCTCCGTGCGCGGCAAGGGCATCGTCATTCGTGAGCCCTCCGTCGTCGCCATCGACAAGAACGACGAGCGCATCCTGGCGGTCGGTATCGAGGCAAAGCGCATGCTCGGCCGTACGCCCGGCAACATCGTGGCCGTTCGTCCCCTGAAGGACGGCGTCATCGCCGACTTCGATGTTACCGAGGCCATGCTTCGCTACTTTATCGACACGGCTTCCGAGAAGCGCTATCCGTGGACCCCGCGTCCGCGCGTTGTCGTTTGCGTTCCCTCCGGCGTCACGTCGGTCGAGAAGCGTGCCGTCTTTGAGGCTACGATCCAGGCCGGCGCTCGCCAGGCCTACCTGATCGAGGAGCCCATGGCTGCTGCTATCGGCGCCGACCTGCCTGTCGAGGAGCCCACCGGCTCCATGGTCATCGACATCGGTGGCGGTACCACCGAGGTTGCCGTTATCGCTATGGGCGGCATCGTCGTCTCGCAGTCCATCCGTATTGCCGGCGACGAGTTCGATCAGGCCATCCTCACGCACGTTCGCGATGCCTACAACCTTGCCATCGGCGAGCGTACGGCAGAGGACATCAAGATCAAGGTCGGTTCCGCCGTGCCGCTCAAGGACGAGCTCGACGTCGAGGTCAACGGCCGCGACGTGATCACCGGTCTGCCCAAGACCGTGCGCATCGAGAG
>JAXKHW010000004.1:0-7966 GCA_036549635.1 Collinsella sp.
AATGTCCTCCAGGCCGGCGATCATGCGCATCGTCGTGGACTTACCGCAGCCAGAGGGGCCAACGAGGACGACGAACTCCTGGTCGTGAACGGTGAGGTTGAAGTCCTCTACAGCGAGCACACCGTCCTCGGTAACCTTGAGGTTGTGCTTCTTCTCCTCGGTCTTCTTCTTTTTGCCAAAGAAGCCCTTCTTTTTTGACTCGTTGTTGGGATACACCTTCTGAACATGTTTGAGAACGATCTCGGCCATGTCTCTACCTTTCGATATGCGGCGCCGCGCTGAGGGGCGCCGCAGAAACTTGCAAAACAGTTACGGCATCAGCCCTTGACGGCACCTGCCACCACGCCGTCGATGATGTACTTCTGACAGAGGATGTACATGATAACGATGGGGATAACGACCATCATGATGCAGGCCATCATGGGGCCGAGCTCGACGTGGCCGTAGCCGCCGCGGAAGTACTGGATCAAGATAGGAATGGTCTTGTACTTGGTGGAGTCGAGCGTAAGGTAGGGCAGCAGATAGTCGTTCCAGACCCACATGGTCTCGAGGATGCCGACCGAAAGATAGGTGGGCTTCATGATGGGAAGGACGATCTTAAAGAACACCTGGACCGGGTTGCAGCCATCAATCATGGCCGCCTCCTCGATCTCGAGCGGGATGTTCTTTACAAAACCGGCGAACATAAAGACCGCCAGGCCCGCGCCAAAGCCGAGGTAGATAAAGCAGATGTTGAACGGCGTGTTAAAGCCGATGCGGTCCGCCAAATTGGACAGCGTGAACATGAGCATCTGGAACGGCACGACCATCGAGAACACGAACAGGTAATAGAAGAAGTTCGAGATCTTGTTGTTGACACGAACCACGTACCAAGCGCACATGGAGCAGCACACCAAGATCAGCACGACCGACGTGACCGTGATGATGAGCGAGTACATAAATGCCGAGGCAAAGCCCTGCTCGTTAAGGGCGTGCATGTAGTTTGCGAGGCCGTTGAACGTCTCGGGCGTGAGCAGATCGAATGCCGTGGTGGTGCTGATTGCGGTCGCTTTCTTAAAAGAATTAAGCGCAATCATGAACACGGGGTAGATCCACGCGAGCGACAGGATCGTAAAGAAAATCGAGAGCGCGCGGTTGATAACCTTATCGCGTTTCATTACTGCTGCACCTCCTTGGACCTCGTGGCCTTAAGCTGGATCATGGAGATGGCCACGACCAGGATGCAGAAGATAACCGCCTTGGCCTGACCAATGCCCTGCCATGCGATACCGGCACGCGAATAGAACGTGTTGTAGATGTTCAGGGCGAGCATCTCGGTGGAGTGCGCGGGGGCGCCGCCGGTAAGGGCGAGGTTCTGGTCGAACAGCTTAAAGCCGTTGGTGATGGACAAGAACAGGCAGATGGTGATGGTCGGCATCAGGTTAGGGATCTTAACCTTCCAAAACGTCTGCCATGCCGTAGCGCCGTCGACCTTGGCGGCCTCGATGTAGTCGGACGGAATGGACTGCAGACCAGCGATGTAGATGATCATCATGTAGCCGACCTGCTGCCACAGGGTCAGGATGATAAGGCCCCAGAAGCCAGCAGCAGAGTTAAGAGCGATGAGCTGGGCGCCCACGTTGGAGAGCAGGCAGTTGATCAGAATCTGCCAAATGTAGCCCAGCACGATGCCGCCGATCAGGTTAGGCATAAAGAAGATCGTACGGAAGATGTTGGTGCCCTTGAGCGCTTTGCGGGTGAGCGCCTGCGCGATGGCGAGGGCGATCACGTTGATGAGCACCGTCGACAGGAAGGCAAACGCCACGGTAAAGAAGAACGACGTGGCAAACTGCGGATCGGACAGTGCGCGCACGTAGTTCTCGATACCGACAAAGTGCGTGTTGTTGATGGTAATAAACTGGCAGAACGAGAGATAGAAGCCCTGGATAAAGGGAATCACGAACCCGATCATAAACGCCAGGCACGTGGGCAGCATAAAGAGCGGCCACCAGCGCTTGAGTGCTTTGCCCATAAAAGGGTCCTTTCAATATGCAGGGGGCGGGCAAACCTACGTCTGCCCGCCCCCTGTCGCTAATCAGATAGCTTGGGCAGCAACTGCTTACTCGGAAGCAGCCTTCTCGGTCTTCCAGCCATCGACGAAGGCGTTCTTGACGCCGTCCCACTTGCTGTTATCGGCAGCGTAGGCAATCAGAGCCTGCTTGAGGTTCTTCTTCCACTCCTCGGAGGGAATGTAGACGAAGTCCCAAGCGACGGTCTTCTTGCCGTCCTTGGCCATGGCAACGGCCTGCTGCGAGAAGACGTTGGTGGTCTCCTTGGCGCTCTTGAACGGAGCGGTCAGACCCATCTTGTCGGCGATGATGCTGGTCGGGGTGTCAGCGGTGACGCACCAATACATGAAGTCCTCGGTGGCCTTCTGGGCATCCTCGGAAGCCTGGGAACTGACGCACCAATAGTTCTCGCCGCCGGAGCACAGGCCCTGGTTCTCCTCGCCGTCAACACCGATGTAGATGGGCATCATGCCAATCTGATCGTCGGTCATGCCGGCCTTGACGAGGTCAGAGTAGGCCCAAGAGCCGTTCTGGTAGAAGACGGCCTTGCCGGTTGCGAACTCGTTGGTGGCGTCGTCGCCGGTCTTGGAGGCAAGCTGCGAAGGATCGCAGGTGGAGTCGGTGATGTACAGGTCGAAAATCTGCTTGAAGTTGTCGAGATACTCGCCCTTGATCTCGTCGTCCTCCTGGTTGTGCTCCTTCTCGAACTCGTAGTAGAGCGGAAGGTTGGCGAGGTGGGTGGTGTAGCGCCAGCTGGAGGAGTCATCCATGCCAGCAGAAGTGAAGGCGCCCTCAATGCCGAGCTCGTCCTTGCGGGCCTGGATGTCGTCGGCACAAGCCTTCAGCTTGTCGAAGGAGTTGATGTCCTCGGCCTTGTAGCCAGCCTTCTCGAGCAGCTGCTTGTTGTAAATAATGCCGAAGCTCTCCTGAACCCAGTCGATGCACACATCCTTGCCGTCGGACTGCAGAGCCAGGGAGTCGTCAATGAGCTCACCGCGGAGCTTGGTATCGGACAGGTCGGCGCAGTAATCCTTCCAGTTCTTAAGACCGGTGGGGCCGTTGACCTGGAACAGGGTCGGAGCGGAGCTCTTGGACATCTCGGACTTGAGCTTCTCCTCGTAGGTGTTGGAGGCGGCGGTCACGATCTTGACCTCGACGCCCTTCTCCTCCTTGTACGCCTTGGCGATCTCCTTCCACTCCTTGTCGACCTCAGGCTTGAATTGGAGGAAGTAGACCTCGGCAGCGTCACCAGAAGCAGAGGAGCCGGAGCCGGCGGAGCCACCGCAGCCCACGAGACCCAGACCAAGAACTGCAGCCGCGGAACCAGCAAAGCCCAGGAACTGCCTTCTGCTCATTTCGTTCTTCATTACAATCCACCCTTTCACACCGTGGCGGCACCCTTTGCCGCCGCCTTCGGAGATTGGCTCGGGGACTTTGCCCCTTTTGCTGATTTGAACGATACGCTATTTGGCTAGTTGTTTGAACAAGTATTACTAGAGCGGTAGAAAAACTTCGGTGAACGGTAATTTCAACTTGATACTTGACAAGTTTTGTATAAACAATTATTTGTTATCTAATGCAGAGAAAACGCCCGGTCAAGCCGATGTACCGTCGGTTTGACCGGGCGTTTTCTCTTTGAGGCCATGAGTCTCGTCAGGCTGGGAGCTAGCCGGCTATCGCTTGGAATTGACGCGGTAATGGAAGATCTCGGGGTGTGTGCGAGTGTGCGTCACCTCAAACAAGATGCCATCCGAGGTGTACGACTGACTCTCCATGACGGCAACGCAGTTGTATTTGCCGAGGTCAAGATAGCTGCAGTCCTCATCGTTGGCGAGCTCGACACTCACCGTACGACGGCTCGCCATCACTTTGACACCGCGCTTGTGCTCCAGATAGCCGTAAATAGAATCTGCCGCGATCTCGGGAGTCAGGCCCTTGGCGATCGACGCCAAAAAATAGCCATGGTCCACTTGGCGCGCGTTGCCGTTGAGGCTTCGGACACGCACTACGCGAATCAACTCCTCGCCCACCTTAAAGCCCAGGTGACGAGAGAGTTGCTCGGTGCAAACCAGATGTTCGAAAGACTTAACGTCCGTCGATGCAACGGCATTGTTGCGCTTTGCAAACTCGCCAAACGACTCAACCTCTTCGAGTGCGCCCAACATGTCGGTTTCGCCCTTAAGCCAAATAACGCGCACGCCCTTGCCGTGTATGGGCTGCACAAACATCCCGTCGGCCAGCATGCTCAAAGCGCGGCGGACGGTATTGCGCGTGCAGCCAAATTCCGCGGTCAGCTCGGCTTCGGTTGGCAGCATCTCCTGAAACGCATAGGTCCCATTAATGATGCGCGAGCGTATTTCTCGGTAGATTCCTTCGTATATCGCTTTTGGCATTGTTTCACCTCTACATTATTCATTTCCGGCTAGGCACGATAGCATTTCTTAAAGTTGTTTAAACCGAATATCGGTGAAGCGACAGGATTTAGCCGTTGACGGTTTCTGTCATGCCCAAATCGGTTTCGCTCAAAACTGCCGGTACGACACTCGTCTGGTCCTCTACAATGAATCCATTGTTTAAACGTTTCCCCACGCGCAACGCGCCTCGATATTCGGAAGGCAGAACATGCTGCAAAAAATCCAACGCTTTGGCGGGGCAATGTTCGCGCCCGCCATGCTGTTTTCTATATCAGGCCTCATGGTCGGCGTCTCCGCTCTCGCAACGACTGCGGACATCGTCGGCGATCTCGCCGTATACGGAACCCCTTGGTACGCTTTTTGGACCATCATCCAGCGCGGCTCGTGGACGGTCTTTAAACGCCTCCCGCTCCTTTTTGCCGTAGCGCTGCCCATCGGTCTTGCCCAAAAACAACCGGCTCGTTGCTGCCTCGAGGCTCTCGTCGCCTATTTTGCCTACTGCTTCTTTTTGAGCGAGATCATTAAGCTGAGCGGAGACAATCTTGGACTTAAGTACCCGTCGTCTTTGACCTCCGCTAGCGGCATCACCATCATCGACGGCATCAAGACGCTCGACACCGGCATTATCGGCCCGCTGGCGGTATCGGCAACCGTCGTCGCCATCCATGACCGCTTCTACGATGCCAAGGTTCCCGATTGGCTCGGCACCTTCTCGGGCTCCTCGCTGGTCTACCTCATCAGCTTTTTTGCCGTGTTTGCCCTTGCCGCTATCTCGGCCGCCATCGTGCCCTCCGTATACGCAATGACCGAAACGCTGCGCCATGCACTTACGAGCGTCGGCCCCTTTGGCGTGGGCATCTTTGTGCTTTTGGAGCGAGCGCTCGAGCCCATGGGGCTGCACCACCTGCTCTACATGCCGATCTACTACGACAACCTGGTCATTAACGACGGCATCTACGCCACGTGGAGCAGCTTGCTCCCCATCCTCTCCCATAGCACGCGCCCCCTTAATGAACTTGCGCCGTGGGCCGGTTTTACCGCCACCGGCTGGGTCAAGCTCTTTGGCCTTCCCGCCATCGCAGCCGCGTTCTACTCCACCGCAAAACCAGAGCGCCGCGCCGGCCTTAAGGTCATCCTTTTGCCCGCCATCGTCGCCTCGGTGGTTTGCGGCGTTACCGAGCCACTCGAGTTTCTCTTTATGTTCACCCACCCCGGGCTCTTTTTGCTCTACGCCGTCTTATCGTCTTGCCTTGCCACAACCATGAATCTCTTTGGCATCGTCGGCATCTTCTCGGGCGGCCTCATGGAGATGGCAGCCTTCAACTTTATTCCGCTCATGCGCACGCATGCCGGTGCCTATCTTTTGGCGCTCGGTATCGGCCTTGCCTTTAGCCTCATCTTTTTTGTTAGTTTTCGAGCACTCATCTTGGTCTATGACCTTAAGACACCGGGCCGCGAGGATCATGTTGCCAATCGCGCGGCAATCGATTGTTTAACGGGAAGCGACTTTGCCAAAGAGCAATCCCCCAATGACGAGGTCGATAGTCGGTCCGATCAAGATCACGTCCTCGCTGAGCGGGTAATTCAGCTTTTAGGTGGCGTTGGCAATATCGTGGGCGCAACCAACTGCGCCACGCGCCTGCGCGTCGAGGTCGCAGACCCTTCCATCGTTGCAGATAACGCGTCGTTTGTCGCGGTGGGCGCCAAGGGCCTCATCATTACGGGCAAGACCGCCCAGGTGGTCATCGGCATCTCCGTTCGCCGCGTTAAAGAGCATTTTGACCAGATCATGGGCCTCGAGCCGGAATTTGTGCCCACCACCTCGGCCTCCCCTGCCGCCAGCGCAGCCCATAAGCGCGGCGATATCTGCTTCTTCGATATCGACGGAACGCTCGCCTGGCAAGACCCCAGGCTCGCCCAAGACCTTCCCGAAGACGAGCGGGACCTCTCCCCCTATCCCAACGAGGCGGTTTCGCAGGCAATCCGCGAGTTTGTCGCCAACGGCAACATGGCCTTTATCTGCACGGGGCGCACCCTCAGCTGCATCCACCCCAAACTTCTTGAGCTGCCCTGGACCGGCATCGTCTGTCTTGCGGGCGGTTACGCCGAGATCAACGGACACGCAATTCGCGATCTGTCGATGACGCCCAGCATGCTGCAGCATCTTGCCCCCTATCTTGAGCAATCGGGCGAGGTCATCCGCTTTGAGGGCCTCAACGGCGTCGTGCGCATGAGTGCCGATGCGCCCGATGCTCCCGGATACGCGCGCACCCTGGGCGACGCAGTCACGCAGCTGCAACATTACAGTGTCTACAAGATCTTGATGTCTACATCACTCGCCAACCACATCGCTCAAGATAAGGCACTTGAGCCGCTACTGTGCTTTAACGAGCTCGAACTCGAGGTAACCGAAATCTCGCCCCGCGAATGCACGAAGCGCGGGGGCATCCAGTCTGTACTCGACGCCCTCGACCCCCACCACGGAACCGTATACGGCATTGGCGACGCCAGCAATGACGTCTCGCTGATGAACGCCGTCGATGTCGGTATCGCCATGGGCAATGCGCCGGACTATCTTAAAAAGCGCGCCGACTACATCACCGACTCGGTCGACAAAGATGGCGTCGTCAAGGCGCTCGAGCACTTTAGGCTTATATAAGCAGCCGGCACGCGCACGCGTCCCGTTTCCCCAAATCGCCAAAACAGACGCGCCGGCAACTCCAATGTGGCAATATGGTATCTGCACACCGCAACGATGCAACCTAAGAAAGAATGCGAGAACCCGTGTCCAGTCCGTTTACCAGCTTTTTAGCCCAGCACTTTGGCCAGATCAACGACTATCTGGCCACGTTCTTTGACGGACAGGCGACCTCTGCCGATATCGAGCGCTACCTGTATGCGCCGCTCTCGGCTTTTACGGCCAACGCCGGCAAGCGCCACCGCCCGCTTATCTGTATGCTCGCCGCAACCGCAGTGGGCGGTAGCTTTGAGAGCGCCCGCAGCGCCGCGGCAGCCATCGAGCATTTCCAGTCGGGCGCGCTGATCCACGACGACATCGCCGACAACGGACAGCTTCGTCGAGGCAAGCCCTGCATGCACCTTACCGAGGGCACGGGCCTTGCCATCAATTGCGGCGACCTGGCGCTCACTATGGTCACCAAGACGGTTCTCGACGACCCCACGCTGGAGTCCGACGTGAAGCTGCGCGTGCTCCACGAGCTTACCGAGATGATCGTCCGCACCATCGAGGGTCAAGCGCTCGACCTGGGTTGGGTCCGTGACGGGCGCTTTGATATCTCGGTTGATGACTACCTGGACATGGCGACGCACAAGACCGCGTTTTACAGCGGAGCCACGCCGCTTGCCGCCGGAGCCATTATCGGCGGCGGCAGCGATGAGCAAATCGAAGCGCTGCGCGCCTTTGGCCTGCACACAGGCCTTGCCTTTCAGATTCAGGACGACCTGCTCAACCTTGTCGGCACTAAGGAAGCCGCCAACAAGGAC
>JAXKHW010000005.1:0-2495 GCA_036549635.1 Collinsella sp.
CTCCAAAAGCATCTCGGCACAAAGGTAGGAAACGTCCTCGAAGGACTTGTTGCGAATATCAAGGGTAAGGTCGGCGGCCTGGCGATACAGCGGACGGCGATGCTCAAACAAGCGCGCGGCATGCTCGGGCGAGCGGAAATCGGGGCGCGTGTCGGACCGACGGATCTGGCGAATCGAATCCTCGAAGTCGCCCTCGAGGTACACGCACGTACCCATTTCGTGCATCAGTTCAATATTCACCGGCGTTTCGACGATACCGCCCCCGCACGAAACCAACAGGCTGCGCTCGCTTTGGAGCGAACGGAGCGCCGAGGTCTCGAGCTCGCGAAAACGATCCTCGCCCTCGGTCTGAAAAATCTCGGTTACCGACTTGCCGCAACGGCGCACGACCAGACGGTCGGTATCGATAAAACGCCGCTTGAACATAGTGCCGACGTTGCGCGCGAGCGTCGATTTGCCCGCGCCCAAAAAGCCGATAAAGAAGATATGGTCGCAGCCGTGTTTGGTGTGCTGGGACATAGCGAGACCTATTCCTCGCAGGGAAGGTCGCGAAGGGCCCGGCGCTCAAAGATACGGAAGATCTGCGTATACCACAGGTCCTGCGTCGCCTGCGGCTTTACCAGGATGGTATCGACGCCGGCGAAGTTGCCGCTCCACACGTCCGTGTAGAGCTGATCACCGATCAGCACCGCCTCGTCGGCCGTGGCGCCGAGGCGCTTAAGACCCGCCTTGAGGGCAAACGGCGCCGGCTTCATGGCGTGGCTGATGGCCTCGAGTCCCAGCTCGCGTGCAGAGCTCATGACCTGGTCGCGATGCCAGTTGTTGGACACCATGCACAGCTTAAAGCCTTTGGCGCGGGCGGCATCGAGCCAAGCGGAAACCGCGGCGGGAACCTGCTCGGTGTCGCGCGGCACCAGGGTGTTATCGCGATCGAGCAGAATGGCGCGTTTGCCATCGGCCCACAGGGTATCAAGGTCGATGCGATCGACCGAGGCAACGTATCGTTTGGGGCTAAAAATCCTCATGCTAATTCCAAGACTGTTGATGCTCTTCGTAGGTTTGCGAGAAGTACTCCTCGTCCTGCGTAATGTAGAAATACAGGTCATCGGAGTCGGTCGGCTCAAGCGTGGCCTTGAGTGCCTCGAGCGACGGAGAGCAGATGGGCGTGGGCGGCAGACCCTCATGCTTATAGGTGTTATACGGACTATCGCTCTGCAGGTCGTCGGCGGTAACCTCGCCACCGGTGACATACATCATAGTCGCATCGCTATTGAGATAGCGCAGACCGTCGAGCTTGCCGGCAAGGCGGTTGTAGAAAACCGAGGCCACATGCGCACGTTGATCGGCGTTGAGGCCCTCGCGCTCAACGATAGAGGCCAAGTTGACGATGTCGTAGTCGGACATCTCCACACCGTAGCGTTCCTTGATCTTGGCTTCGCAGCTCGCAAAGTCAAGCGACTTGTACTCGGTCTTAAACTGATCGAGCATAGCGCGAATCACGTCATCGGCCGTCGGCGAATCGCCCAGCGAATAGGTCTTGGGGAACAAGAAACCCTCGAGCGAATCGTTGGCGGCGCCCTTAAGGAAGCTATAGTCGTCCACGTAGTTGGAGGCCTTGGCCTGGTTGAGGAAGTCTTCCTTAGAGATGCTGTCGTAGGCCTGGGCCACACGGTCGGCGACTTGATCGACCGTGTGGCCCTCAGGGATAGTCAGCGTATTGGAGCCCGCGTTGGGGCCTTCCATGAGCTGCTGAACAACCTTGGTCGCATCCATGAGTGTGGTGAACGAATAATCACCAGGCTTGAGCGACATATCGGCGTTGAGCTTTTTCACCGCCGCATAGTAATCCTTGGGATTTTCTACGATATGGTTCTCGGAGAGAATCGAAGCGATGCTGTCACCCGAGGCACCATCGGGAATCGTGATAGTAACCTGCTGGCCTGCAACGACTTTCGCACCCTCACCGCCAAAGAAGCCCTTGACGGCTGGCACGACAAAGAAAACGATCGCGACAAGCGCAAGCACGGCAACAACGCCACCGATAATCATAGGCACCGGGGAGCTTTTCTTTTGAGCACCGCGACGAGCATGCGTGTTGTAGCTCGAGCGGGTCGCCGGAGCAACGCCATGCGAACCACGAGCGTGATGCGAATGCGATTGGGGGGCCTGCGTTCGCTGGGTAGGTGCCTGCTGCTTAAAGCGGGTACCGCCTGCAGGCTGGGCCGTACGAGCAGTGGGCTGCTGAGCCGCGTGAGAAGCCGAATGCTGAACCGAACGAGCAGAAGGCTGCTGACCCGTCCGTTGAACAGGTTGGGCCGAACGAGAGAAGGACTGCACCGGGCGCGCGGCAGGCTGAGCTGCGCGCTGCGTCGGCTGTGCCGGACGCTGGCCAGGCTGGGCAGGGCGCGACGCCGGCTGACGTGTACGATTCGGCTGGCGCGGATCGGAAGCACTAGGCATGCGAAACCTCCTCGTTTTTACGATCGAGCCACGTC
>JAXKHW010000098.1:0-3754 GCA_036549635.1 Collinsella sp.
GTTTTCGAGCTGTGGTGCGTAGATGACGCGGTCATTGCCGCCCTTCGCGTCGGGCTGTTCGATGTCGGTGCCCCACAGGTTGGCCAGGCGCTCGTTGAATGCGGTGCACATGGCCTCGGTCTCACGCGAATTCTCGTTATCGACGATCACGATGCGCCAGGGCGCTGCCGTAAGCTCGGTCATGGAGTCGAACAAGTTGGCCAGGAGTTCCTGGCGCTTGTACGTAACGACGACAATGGCGAGCTTATCGATGGGAGCGGGAAGGGTTGAAGGCATGGGGCAATATATCCTTTCACGCGCGGCGGGTGAGTGCAGCGCGGAAGCTATCGAATACGTCCTTGGGACTGTCCTATTGTAAAGGCTCGGCGCACCTTGGCGGCAAGCTTTGAATAAAACGCAGGAACCTGCCATGGGCCCGCCGCATGACGTGGGGCCGCTTTGCCCGCAAGAGGCTCCATAGATTATATAAACGCCCGCTGGCGCGCTGGCCCTTTGATACCATGAAACGACAGGTATTTCCTAAGGAGCACATTTGTCTACTAACGCCTCTGGCAGCCCTGTTCTGTCGCTGCTTATTCCCATTTACAATGTTCAGCGCTACCTGCGCGAGTGTCTCGATTCCGCCCTGGCGCAGACGCTCAAGGATATTGAGATCATCTGCATTAACGACGGGTCGACCGACAACTCGCCGGCGATTATCCACGAGTATATGGAGCGCGATGGGCGCGTCAAGATGATCGACAAGGCCAACAGCGGCTACGGCGACTCGATGAACCACGGCTTGGAGATGGCGCGTGGCAAGTACGTTGGCATCTTGGAGTCCGATGACTTTATGGCGCCCGACGCACTCGAAAAGCTTGTCTCGGCCGCCGATAGCAATAATGCCGACTTTGCGAAGGCGAACTTTGATTTCTACTGGTCTAAGCCCGAGGAGCGCCGTTCGCTGCACGAGATGTTTAAGGCCAAGGACTGCGGCAAGCCGGTGCACCCGAGCGACACGACGCAGTTCTTTAAACAAAAGCCGTCGATTTGGTCGGCCGTGTACCGTCGCGATTTTCTTGAGCGCAACGGCATTAAGTTCCTGCCGACTCCGGGGGCATCCTTTCAGGACACGTCATTTGCCTTTAAGGTGATTGCGTGCGCCGATAAGGCTGTTTACCTGCATGATGCCGTGTTGTCGTATCGCCAGGACAACGAGAATTCCTCGGTCAATTCTTCGGCTAAGGTCTTTTGCGTCAATACCGAGTATGCCGAGATTGAGCGTTGGATTCGTGAGGATTATGCCCGCAACCACGTAAGCGTCGATGTCGCGCGCATGCTCAAGTTCAATCAGCTCATTAAGTACGATTCGTACATGTGGAACTACGTGCGCCTGGCGCCTAAGTTCTATAAGGAGTTCCTGGTTCAGATGGCCAAGGAGTTCCAAGCGGCCTTGGACGCCGGGGACTTTTCGCTTGACGACCTCAAGCCGTGGAAGCGCGCAAATCTCGCTGCCATCCTCAAAGATCCTGAGGGCTGGGTTGACGAGCATCCGAGTTTTGCGACGGATGGTGCCTTGGGGCGTGCTAAGTATTACGCCTCGGTTGGAGGCCCAGGCGTGGTTGCTGCCTTCCTCATCGAATCGCTGAGGGGGTAGGTCGACATGGGAGAGACTTTGACCCCCAAAGCGACCATTGTCGTTCCCGTCTACAATTCGTCGCGCTCCATTCAGCGATGCCTCGATTCGCTGTTGGCCCAGTCTGAGCGTTCGATTCAGGTTGTCTGCGTCAACGACGGTTCGACTGATGATTCGTTGAACGTGTTGCGCCAGATCGCGCAGGCCGACGATCGCGTACTGGTGATTGACCAGGAAAACGCGGGCGTCTCGTGCGCTAGAAATGCCGGCATCGATGCCGCCGAGGGCGAGACCGTCTTTTTTGTGGACGCTGACGATTACATCGATGCCCAGACGGTCGAGCGCGTGCTTCATGCCATGGAGTCTGCAGATGCCGAGGCCGCCGTCTTTGGCGGCATCTGTGAACCTGCCGACGCTGCCCCCAAACGCGTCCAGCAACTCATGAGCCCCAAAGCCGGTACCTTCGGCGCCCGTGATCCCCAACTGCTGTTCCATTCGAATGCGCAGCCCTATGCTTGCCGTGCGGCCTTTTCGCGCGAGCTGCTCAATCGCGAAGGCATACGCTTCGCCCCCGGTTTGGCTTTGGGCGAGGATGTCGTCTTCCAATTTGCGGCTTATGCGCTTGCCCGCAGGACCGTCGTCATGCCTGACAAGTTCTACCACTACGTGATGGAGAGCGAATCGGCGACGCACGAGTTCAACAGTGCCGAGGCGCGCGCCAAAAAGCTTGACGCCCACATGAGGATGCTCGAGGAGGTCTTGGAGGACTGGGCGGCCTACGATTTTTTGGACCTGTGTCCCGGCGAGCTGATAACTTGGTTTTTGGACCTTATTGTGTTCGACCTGGCGCGCTTGGATGCCGATGGTTTCCGCCGCGTTGCCAGTCGCGTCAACAGGGCTTTCACGACGCTATTGGGAACGGAGTGGGCGGATATGCCTGCTAAGGGCGCCGTTCGCCGTGTTGCCCACAAGCTCGTTGCGGCGACCTCGGGCGTTTCGATGGCAGACGCCACGCTGTTCTATCTTTCGACTCGCGGTCTCAAAGCCTGCCTGGAGCGCTTTCTCTAATTCCAAGCGCTGCCGCCCGCCGCAACTCGGCTGTTAAAATAACCCTGTTACACGCTATTCAACAGGAGGTTCTCTTGCAGAACTCTGATACCCCTAAAGTTTCGCTGCTTGTCCCCATTTGCAATGTGGAGCGCTACTTGCGCGAGTGCCTCGATTCCGCCGTGGCGCAGACGCTCGAGGACATCGAGATTATTTGCATCAACGACGGCTCTACCGATAGCTCGGCGGATATCATCCGCGAGTACATGGAGCGCGATGGGCGCGTCAAGATGATTGACAAGGCCAACAGCGGCTACGGCGACTCGATGAACCGCGGCCTGGAGATGGCGCGCGGTGAGTACGTGGGCATCCTTGAATCCGATGACTTTATGTTTGAGGATTCGCTCCAAAAGCTGGTCGCCAAGGCCGATGCCGAGCATGCCGATGTGGTGAAGGGCGACTTTTACCTGTATTGGTCTACGCCCAGCGAGCGCCGTGAGCTGTTTGGGATTATCGACGAGCATATGACGGGCGCCGCGTATCGCCCCGTCGATCGCCCGGGCATCTTCTACCGCAAACCTTCCATTTGGTCGGCTATCTATCGGCGCGAGTTCCTCAACGACAATCAGATTCGGTTCCTTCCCACGCCGGGCGCCTCGTATCAGGACGCAGGCTTTAACTTTAAGGTTTGGGCTTGCGCCGAGCGTGCCGCGTTTATTGCTGACCCCATTTTGTGCTATCGCCAGGATAACGAGAAGAGCTCTGTTAATTCGCCCAACAAGGTGTTTTGCGTGTGCGATGAATATGCCGAGATGCAACGTTTTTTGGACGAGCGCCCCGAGCTTAAGGCTCAGCTTCAGGGCATTTTAATGCGCATGAAGGTCGATACGTATCGCTGGAATGACGAGCGTCTGGTCGATGAGCTGCGCGAGCAGTTTTGGGAGAAGGCTTCACCCGAGCTGAAGGCCGATTGGGATGCCGGTCGCTTTGACCTGTCGCTGTTCGACCCGCGCGGCGAGACCGACTTGCGCCTGATGGTCAAGTCGCCTCGTGCCTATATCGATTCGCGCTTTGACTTTAAGAAGCCGGGCA
>JAXKHW010000099.1:0-4340 GCA_036549635.1 Collinsella sp.
AAGTTTCCTGCTCTACAGTCCTGCGCAAGACGGAAAGCACATTAAGTGCTTTCCTTTGCGTGCGGAACTCGCGATAAACTTAATTACGCGCCGCTCCCCGCCCACGCCGGGCAAACGTCGTTGGGCTTATCACTGACAGGAAATGGACGCCTGCATATCGTCCGCTAGCTTGGCACGGTACAATGCTTTCAGATTTCAATTTATGCATTAGTGGGGTTAATTCATGGCAGAATCTCGTGCGGAGCGTAAGGCTCGTCGTGCTTTGATCGAGGCGGCTGAGGAGTCGGGGGAGAGAAAATCTTCTAAGAAATCCAAGTCGTCTCTGAATGCGAAGGGTAAGTCGGCTAAGGGCAAGCGTCCCGGCTCTCGTCGGAACGAGGATAAGGCATCTCAGACTCGCTCCAAGCGCTCGCATAAAGATCAGGTTTCGTCTGCGCGTAAGGCTGTGGACCCCAAGTCTCCCTGTTCGATCATGAAAGCTTGCGGTGGGTGTACGGCGCTCAATCGTCCTTATAAGAAGCAGTTGGCTGCCAAGCAGGCCGCCATGGAGGAGCTTTTTGCTACCCTTTGCGAGCGCGAGGGCATTAGCGTCGACCCCATTCGTGGTATGGGCGTCACCCTGGGCGACCCGGGTAAATATCCCGCGCCGCGTGGCTTTCGTCATAAGGCTGCCACTCCCTTTGCTCCCGGTAAGGAGGGTGCTGTCCGTTGCGGTTTCTTTGAGCGCGGCACGCACAAGATCGTTGCCGTACCCGAATGCCCCGTCGAGGCGTCGGGCGCTCGTCAGATTCTCAACGGCATCGCACGCGAAGCTGAGCGGTTGCATATTCCCGCCTTTAACGAGGACAAGCATCTTGGTTTGCTTCGCTATGCCGTCATCCGCTGCGGTTGGCGTACCGACCAGGTCATGGTTACGCTCGTGACCGCCCAGCGTGACTTACCGCATGCGCAGGAATTCTTTGAGGCCGTCGCCGCACTCGATCCGCGCATCGTCACCGTCGCCCAAAACATCAACGGACGCCCCGGCAACGCCATCCTCGGCGAGGAAACCCACATCGTGTATGGCGCCAAGTGCATGCGCGACCAGCTACTCGGCTGCGAGTTCGATATCTCCCCCACCGCGTTCTACCAGACCAACCCGCAACAGACCGAGCTGCTCTATCAGCTCGCTATCGACGGCATGGATTTGCACCAGGGCGATGTGCTCATGGATGCCTACTGTGGCAGCGGTACCATCGGTCTTTGCGCAGTTAAAGATGCCCAGAAAAAGGGCATCGGCATTATGCTGCTCGGCGTGGAGCGCAACCCGGCGGGCATTGCCGACGCACGTCGCAATGCCGAGCTCAACGGCCTCACCCGCAGCGCCTGGTTTATGGCCGACGACGCCACCGATTGCATCCTGGATGCCGCCGATAACAACGAGCGGGTCGATGTCCTTTCCATCGATCCGCCGCGCGCCGGCTCTACCCCCGAGTTCCTCGAAGCTGCCTGCGCGCTTAAGCCGCGCCGCATCACCTATATCAGCTGCAACCCCGTAACTCAAGAGCGCGACCTGCATCAGCTCCTCGACGGAGGCTATTGCCTGCTCAAGATCACGCCCGTCGACATGTTCCCTCACACCGACCACACCGAAACCGTAGCGGTCCTCGAACGCCGCTAACCAACCTCAGTAGATTTTTGGGACAAGAAAGGGGGCGACCCGCCTGGGCCGCCCCCTTCGCTTGGTTTATTAACTCCGCTACATCCCATTGCGCAGATCGCACACGCCGGCTGCCGCCATCTCGCGCAGCAGCGTCTCGCGGTCGCGCGTCACGATCAAATCCAGCGGGAAGTGAATCTCGTCGAGCATCTTGCGCGCGTGATCGAGCTTGCCAATGGCCATGCCAATGTGGGCATCGGTTGACACGCCAATGCCCACGCCCAGCTCGGCGCAGCGCTCGGCGATCTTGCGGCATACGGCCCAATGCTCAGTGTCGACACCGTGTTCAAGACTATGGTTGTTGATCTCGATAATCTTGTGCTTGGCCTTAGCTGCCAACAGCACCTCGTCGATATCGAACGGCACGCCCGAACGCCCCGTGTGACCCAGCATGAACACCTTGGGGTGCTCCAGGGCATTGATATACATCTCGGTCGTCTGGGCCAGCGTCGCGCCCTCAGCAATCTGCGGATTATGCACGCTTGCAACCAAATAATCCAAATTACGCGTAACCAAATCGAACAGTGAATGCTGACGGCTGTACGAATCGCCGGCGATATCGAGCGTGACAGGAGTGTCCTCGCCAAACAGGCTTCCGTCCAGCGAAACGATATCGGCCTCGGCACCACGCAGCACCAGCACGCCGCTCCAAATGCGCGGCCAGATATCCTGGTTGATAAAGAATTGGTAACTGCGCAGGTCATTGGGGCAAGCCGTAACCATAGAGCTCAGATGGTCGGCAGATCCGAGCACCTGCAGGCCACGCTCTGCCGCCCAGTACACATTCTCCTCAATGGTCGAATATGCATGCGCAGAGAATATCGTATGGGTATGAATGTCACAAGAAAGCAGGTAGGGCATCAGGTCTCCTTATCTGGCACGGCCGTCGCTTATATTCATTGTACGCATAGCCTTCGATAGTCGTAAAACCACTCCATCCCAAAGACACAACGTCCATGACAACGGGGTCTGGCTTAACACCAAACCCCGTTTCACGTAAAACATTGTAGGCAGAGCGCTTTACTTTTAACGATACTCGTCCGCCAACTGTTTCCAAGCGGGTAGCGAATTGATAATCGTTTCGTAACTCACGCAATAGCCCAGGCGGAACCAACCCGGCATACCAAAGCTGTCCGAGGGAACCGCAAGCAACTCATACTTCTTTGCACGCTCGCAAAACGCATTCGCATCGGGTTCCAGCGCCTTCACCCACAGGTAGAATGCACCATCCGGCTCAACATAGGTGTAGCCGTACTCCGCTAGTGCGTCGGTAAGCGCGGTGCGGTTGCGCGCATAGGCCTCGACATCGCTCGGCTCATCGATGCAATCGATGATTACGCGCTGGAAGAGTGCCGGTGCGCATACAAAACCTAGCGTACGGGCAGCACCCGCAACAGCCGGCATCAGACGGGCAGCCTGCGGATTGGTGTTGGGAACCAAGATCCACCCCACGCGCTCGCCCGGCAGCGACAGCGACTTGGAATACGAGTAGCACACGATGGTGTGCTCGTAGATCGAGGGCACCCAAGGCACCTCGGCACCGTACACAATCTCGCGGTACGGCTCATCCGAGATGAGCATAATCGGATTCTCGGGATCGCGCTGAGCGTTGGCCTCGCGCAGAACATTGGCCAGTCGCGTCAGCGTGTCGCATGTATATACGGCACCGGTCGGATTGTTGGGAGAGTCAATGATGACGGCCGCCGTCTTATCGCTGATCGCCTTGAGCACGTTGTCCACGCTCAGCTGGAACGTATCTTCATCGGCGAGCGCCTCAACACACGTACAGCCGGCCTTCTCAATCCAAACGCGATACTCCGGAAAGTACGGGGCGATAACAATAACCTCGTCGCCCGGGTTCGTAACGGCGTTGAGCGTGCAGGTGAGCGAAGCCGCGGCACCCACCGTCATAAATACGTCTTTGCCCTCATAGCTCGTGCCAAAGCGGCGGTTGAGCGATTCGGCCACAGCGGCACGACATTGCGGCAGGCCCGGTGCGGGCGTGTAGCCGTGCAGCTGGTCGCTCGGCAGCTCCAGGGCCTTCTTAATCGACTCAGCCACAGCAGCGGGTGCCGGAACGCTCGGATTGCCCAGCGAAAAATCGAATACGTTTTCCGCACCGATCTGCGCCTTGCGCTCAAGGCCATAGCTAAAAATCTCACGGATGATGGAGCTTTCCGCACCGCGAGCATACATAGTTTCGTTGATCATCTGTTCCCCTTTCGCATAGGCGCTATTGTACGCTTTAGCCGAGCAAAGTGCCGCAGCAATGTTAATTTGGGACAGACTTAAATGCGTGAAAACGCTCATTTAAGTCTGTCCCCAATCAACAGACGGCCCCATATCGCTCAAAAGAAAAAGCCTCCGCAGGTTTCCCCGCGGAGGCTTTCGCCACAAAGACTATTTGTCGGCGTCGGCTTCGGCGACGGCATGGTCATCGTCAGCATCATCGGATGCGGCGTCGGCATCCTCCTGCATAGCCGCCTGCGCAAATGCGGCGGCATCGGCCGCAAGCTCCTCCTCGCTCATGCGAGGCGCACGCTTCTTGGTCGGCATGCCGGCCGCCTTGGCATTGCGCTCCTCCTTGGCCGCCAGGATATCGTCCTCGCGCTCAAGGTAGGCGTCCCACTCGTTATCGAGC
>JAXKHW010000100.1:0-5477 GCA_036549635.1 Collinsella sp.
GTGCCGGTGGCCCCATCGTGAGCCCCGACTATACGGGCATGGTCTGCGTACCCATTGCGCCGCACACCATTCAGGCTCGTGCCTTTTGACCTCGCCGAGTGATGTCGTCGAAATCTTTATGTCCGATGATCGCCCGAGCGTTCCGGCGATCGCTATCGATGGACAGTTTATTACCTGCGATGGCACCGTTGAGAGCGTGGCGGTGCGCCGCGGGCCCGGAGATGTGTTGCTGCTGGATTACGGCCCCGAGAGCTTCTATAACTCGGTGAGCCGCGTATTCTACGGAGTCCGTCATGATCGATGAGCTGCAGGTTTATAACATTGCACTCATTCGCGAGGCGACGCTGGTGCCGAGTGCCGGCCTGACTGTCCTGACTGGCGAGACTGGCGCCGGCAAGACCGCGCTGCTCTCGGCCCTCAAGCTAATTATGGGCGAGCGTGCGGATTCGTCGACGGTGCGCGAGGGCGAGGCACTGGCGAGCGTCGAGGCGCGACTCTTCGACGGGCCGCACGACACGGAGGGGTTCACCGTACAGCGCAGCCTTTCTGCCGAGGGCCGCAGCCGCGTGAAGATTGACGGTCGCATTGCCAGTGTGCGCGAGCTTTCGGAGCGCGTCGGCGTGATGATGGATCTGTGCGGCCAGCACGAGCACCAGCGCTTGCTCGATCCGGCGCATCACGTTGCGATGGTCGATGCCTGGGCGGGACGCTCTGCGCTCGAGGCGCTCGAGCACTACCGTGCTTGCTTTAAAGCCTCGCGCGCGGCTGCCAAGGAGGTCCGTCGCGTCGAGGAGGCCTCACGTGCGCGGGGGAGTCGCGTCGAGGAAGCGCGCTTTGCGCTCGAGCGCATCGGCGAGGTCGACCCCAAACCGGGCGAGTATGAGGAACTCGAGGAACTGCTGCCGCGCTCCGAACATGCCGAGGTACTGGTTGCCACAGCTAACGATGCCCATGCATCGCTTGCCTCCGAAGGGGGAGCGCTCGACGCCGTGAACAGCGCCGTGGCAGAACTTTCCCGAATGGCTACCGTCGATCGCAAACTGGGCGACATTGCCGATGCGCTTTCGGATGCCTGTATCTCCCTTGAGGATTGCGCGAACGAGCTTCGTACCTATCGCGATGGCGTCGCCTTCGACCCGCGCGAGCTCGCACGCATGCGTGAGCGATATTCCGACCTCAAGGGCCTGTTGCGTCAGTGGGGTCCCACCATGGACGATGTTTTTGCCATGCGCGATCGCTCGCAAGAACTGCTGTCCTTGGTCGATGATGGCGATGAACAGATCAAAAAGGCGCGTGAGGCACTCGGGAGCGCCGAGCGCGAGTTGTTTGCCGCTGCCAAGGCACTTAAGCGCGCACGCAATACGGCGGCCCCGCGCTTCTGCCACGAGGTTGGCCGCCAGATGGCGCGCTTGGAGATGGGTAGTGCCGAGCTCGTCTGGGAGTCGCGCGATCTTCCCCGTGCTGAGTGGACGCCCGTTGGTCCTTCGAGCTACGAGCTGCTATACCGCAGCGGTGCCGGCTTGACGCCACGTCCCCTGCGCCGCATTGCGTCGGGCGGCGAGCTCAGCCGCGTCATGCTTGCAAGCAAGGTTGTCCTCGGTAACGCGGACGGTGTCGATACGCTGGTGTTTGACGAGGTCGATGGCGGTGTCGGTGGCTCCACGGCGCGTGCACTCGCGGGCGTGCTGGCAGATCTCGCCTCTACGCATCAGGTGATTGTCGTAACCCACTTGGCGCAGGTCGCCGTCATGGCCGACAAGCATTATGTTGTCAGCAAGGAACCAGGCGATGTTCCCCAGACGCATTTGGACGAGGTAACCGGCGAAGCGCGTACCGCCGAGATCGCCCGCATGTTGAGCGGCGATCAGTCCGAGGCTAGCCTGGCGCACGCAAAGCAGATGCTCGAAGAAGCTCGAGGTTAGGTCGTATCAGCGGTGTTGGTGGGACAAAATAGACTGAATTTTTTGTCCCACTTCGCGTTTTACTCCACGACCTTATCCGGTTGGATGAGCTCTTCGTAGTAGCTGATATGCTCTCGGGCGTCCTCGATTTCGGGCAGCAGGAAGTTGTAGATGACCTCTATGATCATCGTGGCGCTCATCTTGGAGAATGCGAAGTCACCCGTTGTCAGCAGCGCTTCGTGATTGACGGTATTAAAGGTGTAGTCGGCGAGGCGCGCAAGTGGAGACTTGCTATCGCTGCTGATGACGACTACGGTTGCGCCGCAGTTGCGAGCCGCTTTTGCCATGCGATTCAGTCGGCGCGATTTGCCAGAGTTTGAGATTAGCACGATGACGTCACCCGGGCGTAACGTGAGCGCAAAGCCGATTGATGTCTCGCTAATGGTGCTCGCCATGCAGCGCAGGCCCAGCTGCGAGAACTTGAACGTCGCGTCGAGCGCGACGGCGTTGGTGTTGCCTACGGCCGCAAACTCAATAACGCCGGCGTTCTTAAGCGCGTGTACAACTGCGGCCAACGTGTCGTGATCAATGCCGTCGATGGTCGCATTAAGCTCACTCACCTTGGCGGCGAGGATATTTTTAAGGCTCTGCTCCATGTTGTCGAGCGAGACCTCGTCGGTCAGGCCCTCGTTGCGCTGACTCTCTAAGTCGCGCGCCAACGAAAACTGAAAGCTGCGGAAGCTGCCAAAGCCCAGCTTGCGGCAGAAACGCGAAACGGTCGCCTCGGACGTGGCGGCAGCGCGCGAGAGCTGAGCCGCCGTGAGGCGTGGCGCCTCGGACTGGTGCTCCAATATATAGTCGACAATGCGCTGCTCGGACTCGCTGTATCCCTGGTGGGTACTAATGAGGGAAAGTGCGCTTTTGCTACTATCGGTCATGGATGGCTCCTGGTTGGCATGAAAATCTAACTTGATTTGCAATGCCATAGTATACGGGCATTTTCAATTACAAGATACACCTTGCCGTTTCAAGTGTTGATGGTAAACTTTCACTTGCCGTTTACGGTTATGAAAGAACCTTTCACCGGAGAATTGCGCCTTGTCTCTTCTCACGCGGACGGTAGGTTGGTATCTTTCAGTTGTGGAAAAACGCGCATCGAAGCGCGTGTAGGGGAGCGCCCGAGGGCGCTGTACTCAAGAAGGAGGGACACATGGCTAAGTTTGACATCATCGCCGCGACCGGTTGCCCGACCGGCATTGCGCACACCTTCATGGCGAAGGAGGCGCTGGAGAAGGCAGCTGCCGAGCGCGGTCTGACCATTAAGGTCGAGACTCATGGCCAGGTCGGTGTCGAGAACGAGCTCACCAAGAGCGAGATCGCCGGTGCCAAGGCCGTCGTCGTCGCAGCCGATAAGGATGTCCAGGCTGAGCGTTTCGCCGGTAAGCCCATGGTTTCCGTTGGTGTTTCCAAGGCCCTGTCTGTCGAGGCTGCTGGTAAGCTGATCGACCGCGCGCTCGCCGCCAAGGGCGACGACACGGTTGCCGCTGCCGCCGATGTCGAGGACGAGGTCGAGGAGAAGGAGTCCATCGGCCACGTCATCTACAAGCACCTCATGAACGGCGTCAGCCACATGCTGGTCTTCGTCGTTGCCGGTGGTGTTCTGACCGCCATTTCGTTCCTGTGGGGCATCACGTCCTTTGATTCGACGGCTGCCGACTACAACAGCTTTGCTGCGATGCTCAAGATCATCGGCGGCATCGCCATGAACCTTATGGTTCCGGTGCTTTCCGCCTACATCGCCGAATCCATCGGCAAGCGCCCGGCGCTCGTCCCCGGCTTCGTTGCCGGTATGATCGCCATCCAGGGCCTGCCTGTTAACGCCGAGACCGGCATGATCGACGCCGGTGGCGCCGGCGTGGGCTTCGGCTTCCTGGGCGGCATCGTCGGCGGCTTCCTCGCCGGCTATGTCATCCTGCTGCTCGAGAAGGTTTTCTCTAAAATTCCCGCGAGCCTTAATGGCCTGAAGGCAATCTTCCTGTATCCGCTGTGCTCTACCGCCATCGTCGGCCTGGTCATGCTCGGTATTTCCGGCCCCATGGCTGCCATTAACCAGGGTATGATGGATTTCCTGCAGAGCCTCGGTAACTCCGGTCCGGTGATTCTTGGCCTGGCCATCGGCTGCATGTGCGCCTTTGATATGGGCGGCCCGGTCAACAAGGCTGCTTACGCTACTGGTACCTTCCTGCTCGGTACCGCTCTCGAAGCTGGCGTCGGCACCGAGACCTACAACTTCGGCACCAACTTCATGGCTGCCGTCTCCGCCGCTTGCATCGTTCCGCCGCTGATCACCACCTTCGCCGTCGTTGTCGGCAAGAAGTACTTCAGCCAGGAGGATCATGACGCCGGT
The DNA here is from genome assembly GCA_036549635.1 of Collinsella sp. Classification (GTDB taxonomy): domain Bacteria; phylum Actinomycetota; class Coriobacteriia; order Coriobacteriales; family Coriobacteriaceae; genus Collinsella. The sequence continues at coordinate 4,309 of JAXKHW010000100.1, forward strand.
ATCGTCAACCTCATCCTTGGTTGCACCCACATCACCGAGGGCGCCATTCCGTTCATGACCAAGAACATCTGGCCCGTCATGCCCATCATGATGCTCGGTTCTTCCATCGCTTCCATCTTGACCATCTTCTTCAACGTTCACGATCCGGCGCCTCACGGCGGCTTCCTGGTCCTGCCCGTTGTCGAGAACGGTCCGCTGTGGGTCCTCGCGATCCTCATCGGCGCTGTGGTCGGTGGTATCCTGTTCGTGGCCTTCAAGAAGTACGACTTCGAGAAGAATCAGAAGGCCGCTCCTGTAGCCAAGTCCGTTGAGGCCCCCAAGGCCGCTGCCGTCGAGGCCCCCAAGGCCGAGGCTGCCGACTTCGTGAAGGTCGAGAATGTCTTTGTCGCCGAGGACTTCGCTTCTCGTGACGAGGCTCTGAGCTTCGTTTCCAACCAGGCTGTCAAGGCCGGTATCGCCAGCGACGCCGACGCCGTGATGAACGCCTTCCTGGCCCGCGAGGCCGAGGGCACCACGGGCATGATGGAGGGCTTCGCCATCCCGCATGCCAAGTCCGACGCCATTACCGAGGCTGCCGTCTTCGTCGTCAAGGACGAGTCCGGTGTGACCGGTTGGGACACCATGGACGGCGCTCCCGTCAACGTGGCCATCGCGCTGCTCATCCCGGGTGCCCAGGCCGGCACCACGCACCTTAAGATCCTGTCCAAGGTCGCCGAGGCGCTCATGGACGAGGACTTCCGTGCCACCGTCAAGGGTTCCACCGACGCCGCCAAGATCGCCAAGACGATCAACGCCCGCCTGGTCTAATCCCGCAACACGCGAATACCATCGCCCCCTGTATATAAGGCGGAGTCCCTCTCCAGGGCCTCCGCCCTTTTTCTATCCCTCCCATAAGTTGCGGTGAAATAGGGACTGTTTAAACGATTCAACCCCAAATTCAGTCTCTATTTCACCGCAACTTATAAAAGGGCATAGAGAGGGCTGCCTATCGAGTCTTTGTCGCGAACAGGTCATCAGCCAGAATTCCGTTCGCACGATATTACTCTGGACCGACCGAGTTTCCGCAGCTTGCTTGCCGGGCGGGGCGATTAAGTTTGTCGCGAGTTCCGCACGCAAAGGAAAGCACTTAATGTGCTTTCCGTCTTGCGCAGGACTGTAGAGCAGCAAAC
>JAXKHW010000101.1:0-3547 GCA_036549635.1 Collinsella sp.
CAACGGAAAACCGAGCGCGACCGCAGCCGTCGGGTTGCGGGCGAGATCATATCGCTGCCGGTCTTCTTCCGGTCGTGGAAGCGGCGGACACAAAGCGCGGACTTGAGGAGGCAAACGCCAGTACCTAAAAGCTGATATGTCACAAAGTAGATCCTTCATAGGCACAGGAAAACACGAATTTCAACCCAATCAGTCACGCATTGGCGCGAACGCAGCAAAAATGGCGCCGAACGGACTGCCAAGTTTTCAACAGCCCTCCCCAACTGGCCAAAAGCTTGCCGAGAGCTGGACGAAACCCTGTTGAAAACCCCATTTTTTCTCATGTAGAAGCTTTGCGCGGCAAGTGAGTAGACTTTTTTGAACATCCCGAGCAGGCCGGTCATCCTGCTTTTCAAAACCGCAGGTAGATAGCTTGTTACAAAACTGCCTGGTCGCCAAAGTGCTAAAAGTCTACTCACTTAGATTGCAGAGCGCCCCCATTAGCTGCAATTCCAAGGTATTAAGCACTTTTGGACTCAGATCATCATACTGAACAAGAATTTGACTTGAGTTTTCAGGGACAGATGCGCCATCGGCACACCAATAACAGTCACTGATATCGATAAACGGGATACTCGAGCGCGTGAGGGCCCGTGCAAAAGTGCTTCCGCCCGTTCTACGCTCCGCAACCACGATACAGTAAAGGCCCGCGTCTGCATGCTCGATCGAGACTTCCCCTGCCGGAAATGCCTTCCGTACAAGCGCCACTAGGCCATCACGCGCCTCGCGGGCACGAACGCGCACGCGGTTCACATGACGCTCGTAATCACCCGATTCCAGCAAGCGAGCCAATGCAACTTGATCTATGGAGCTAACCGACGAGGCATAGAAACCAAGGTTGCACCTAAACCGCTCCATCAGCTCATCGGGCAGCACCATGTACGCTAGACGCAACGCCGATGAAAGGCTCTTCGAAAACGTGTTGGTGTAGATAACCGACTGGGCGGCATCAATCGACGCGAGCGCGGGAATCGGCTTCCCGGCAAGGCGAAACTCACAATCAAAGTCATCTTCGATGAGATACCGACCTGGTCGCTCAGCGGCCCAGCTCAGAAGCGCATAGCGACGCGCAATGCTCGTCACAAGACCGGTCGGATACTGATGGGACGGCATCAGGTGAAGGACATCGGTCCCGCTTTTCTGCAGAGTGCTCAAGTCCACGCCCTCATCATCCAACGGGATATGTCGAACTTTGCAGCCCATAGCCTGATAGATACGCGTCAGACGCAAATAGCCCGGATCCTCAACCGCATACACCTTGTCCGCGCCAAGCAACTGAACCAACATGGTATCGAGCAGCTGGGCGCCCGCACCGATAACGATGTTGTTGGGGTCGACATTCATACCCCTTGTCCCGTGCAGATGGTGAGCAATTGCGCGTCGCAGCCGAGCGGTGCCCTGCGCCGGTGCGGGCGAAAAGATTTCGCGCTCATCTTCGGATGCCAGCGTCGCCCGTAGTGCGCTTTGCCAAAGCCGCGCCGCCTCCAAAGCGGAAGGAGAAAGTGCATCGAACAGCTCGACCTGTCCGTTGACATCATGCGCGCTGAGGCCCACAGAGACGGTATCTCGGTCGATGCCCTGCGAAGCCAAAGGCAAAACCGGTGCATCCGGAAGCTTGCAAGCGTAGTAGCCACGACGCGGCATTGAGCAAATATAGCCCTCGGCAAGTAACTGGCTATATGCATTCTCGATGGTAATGACACTGATTCCCAGATGACTGGCAAAGGCGCGCTTAGACGGAAGATGCTCCCCCGCCGCAATGCGCCCAGCAACGATATCATCTCGAATTTGCTGGTAAACATACTCGTAGAGCGATGCTTCGCCGCGTTTTTCCAAATTGTAGTCAAGCATGAGTTTATCACCTGACCATATCGAACCGTTCAATCTGGTATTAGTCTGACCTTGTTATTATCTCGAAAACTGAGTATTTCGCCATACCCAGCTCCCCGATAGGATGTTCCGTCAAGCAATGCACATGCCAACCAAGGGAGCAACCATGGCAGAACAGAACAGCAAGGCCGACCGCGTCAAACTCAATCGCGAGCTCGCGCAGATGCTCAAGGGCGGCGTCATCATGGACGTTACCACGCCCGAGCAGGCACGCATCGCCGAGGAGGCAGGCGCCTGCGCCGTCATGGCCCTCGAGCGCATCCCGGCCGACATCCGTGCCGCAGGCGGCGTCTCGCGCATGAGCGACCCCAAGATGATCAAGGGCATCCAAGAGGCCGTCTCCATCCCTGTTATGGCCAAGTGCCGCATCGGTCACATTGTCGAGGCGCAGGTCCTGCAGGCTATCGAGATCGATTACATCGACGAGTCCGAGGTTCTCTCCCCTGCCGATGACGTCTATCACATCGACAAGACCCAGTTTGACGTCCCGTTTGTCTGCGGCGCCCGCGATCTGGGCGAGGCGCTGCGCCGTGTTGCCGAGGGCGCCACTATGATTCGCACCAAGGGTGAGCCGGGTACGGGCGACGTCGTCCAGGCCGTGCGTCACATGCGCAAAATCCAAAAGCAGATCCGCGACGTTGTTGCCCTGCGCGACGACGAGCTCTTTGAGGCAGCCAAGCAACTGCAGGTTCCGGTCGAGCTGGTGCGCGAGGTCCATGCCACGGGAAAGCTTCCCGTCGTGAACTTTGCCGCCGGCGGCGTAGCGACCCCCGCCGACGCCGCGCTGATGATGCAGCTGGGCGCCGAAGGCGTCTTTGTCGGCTCGGGCATCTTTAAGAGCGGCGACCCCGCCAAACGCGCAGCCGCCATCGTCAAGGCCGTGGCAAACTTCACCGATGCCAAGCTCATCGCCGAGCTTTCTGAGGACCTGGGCGAGGCCATGGTCGGCATCAACGCCGACGAGATCGAGATCATCATGGAGGAGCGCGGGCGCTAGTCCAGCAGAAAGGATCGCACATGAGCGATTACGCAGACCAGACAGTCGCCGTGCTGGCGGTCCAAGGTGCTTTTGCCGAGCACGAGGCAAGACTATTCGAGCTTGGCGCACACTGTATTGAGCTGAGGCAGGCGGCTGATTTGAAGCAGGACTTTGACCGTCTGGTACTTCCCGGCGGCGAGTCTACCGTTCAAGGGAAGCTGCTTGATGAGTTGGGCATGCTCGAGGAGCTTCGTGCCCGTATCGCTGAAGGTATGCCCGTCCTGGGCACCTGCGCCGGCCTGATTCTACTGGCTCACGACCTTGCCGCCCATGACGATAAGGGCACGCCGCGTCTGGAAACCATGGATGTACTTGTCGAGCGCAATGCCTACGGCAGGCAGCTCGGCAGCTTTCGAACCAAGGGGCAAATAGCCGGCATCGACGGTGAAGTGCCGCTGACGTTTATCCGCGCGCCCCGCATCGTCGAGGTCCACGGCGACGTCAAGGCCTTAGCGAAAGTCGACGGTCGTATTGTCGCCGCCCGTCAGGGCAACCAGCTCGGCGTAACCTTCCACCCCGAGCTCGACGACGATACCCGCCTCCACGAACTGGTCCTACAAATGTAGGCATCGAAATCAA
>JAXKHW010000102.1:0-4117 GCA_036549635.1 Collinsella sp.
ACAAGCTGAGCGCATGCTGCGTCAGCAGCAACGACTCATGGAGATGCAAATGCAGGGGGCGGCAGCCCAGCCCCCTGCGCAAAATGCTACGCCTGTGGTTTCGCCTGCGGGCGAATCGGCACCAGAGGCCTATTCCGTACAGCAAGATTCATATGCGCAGGAGCTCGCGTTCGACAAGCGTCGTGCGCGTCGTCGCCGCGTGGGCCAGCGCCTGCGCACATTGGCGATGATCGTGCTCATCCCGCTGGGGCTTGCGGTCATCTTTCTGGCGTCGTATGCCCTCACGTGCATCCTCAACGGCGCATCGCCCAACGAGGTGCTCCAACATCTAGCGGCCCTGGGCCAGCGCCTAGGCGACGTCATAACAACCATCCGCACCGGCTGGGAGAGCTAGCGTTTGTAACATTAGGACTTCTAGGGTGTAGGGATTATCGCCACGAGCGGAATTCTTGCATCCTGTTGGTCCTGTCGTGCGACTGAATAGTATTATTGAAGTTGAATAATAATAGGATTTGTTATGTATAAGCAGGATTTAGAGCAGACTCTGTTGGGCATTGACGAAGAGGCAGAGCTGGAAATAGGTCCAAGAGACGACAGGCCGAGCGTTGTATTGGTGGGAGGAAGCGCCTTCATGCTAAACGATGTGACGAATCGTTCGGTTACACATGACATCGATGTGTTTGAGGCGGACAGGTGCCTCCGCGAGATCATAGCTCGATACCCCGAGGTGAATGGTATGGCGGTGGCATATTGTAATCAGATGCCGTTCAATTACGAAGATCGTTTGATTCCCTTGGATATTGGGGCGCGTTTTATCAGGTACTTTACGCCATCCTTGGAGGACCTGGCGGTAATGAAGCTCTATGCCTGTCGTCCGAACGACATCATCGATCTTCATAGTCAGGCATTCGTCGACCGACTTGATTGGGGGTTGCTCGAACGGCTTATATTCGACGAGGGAGAGGCGCTGGCGTCGTCGCCTTCGGAGCGGAGTTATCAAGAGATGGTCTGTGCATACAGGCAATACAAAAAGGAGGTGCTCGGTTGAATCTGACCTTTGAGGGATTCTTAAAAGGCTATTGCCGAGAGCTATCCGGACAGCGGTCGCTGAGTTTTAGAAAATTGGTTGAGCAGGCGACGACGGATGCGCCGCGCGTGGCGGAGCCTCTGTTTTTGCTCGCTTTGGCGCAAGGAAAAGCCGAATACGTTCTGGGTTTATCCGAGGGCTCGTGGATGGAACGGGATTACCGAGACGTTTTATCCTTGTACGGTCAAGCGGGTAGCATGGCGTCTCTATGCGCCAAAAGTGAGCTCCCAAATCGTTATGCCAACGTTTGGCGTGCGTATAGAGCGGTGAAGGAAAAGCCGGCGGCCGATAGAAGGGTGAACGCCCTGATGAGAAAGAAAACGCTGGAAGCATTGGAGGAATCGGGTGTAACGCGCTATGGCCTCTGCCGTGCTCTGCACCTGAATAAAGGAAACGTATACGCATACTTGGCCGGCGATGACTCAAAGGTGAGCAGGAAAACGGCGCGCCGCATTATGGAATATGCGGAGGAGAGGGGCACCCAAGAAGGGGCCGGGCGCCCGGTGTGTGTGGCGGGGTAAGATTGATCGCGGTTTTGATTGGTGCTCGATTGGGTTTGTTGGGCGGAGATTATGTCTGCTATTGATATTGTGCTTGTTGCGATCGCCTTGGTGGCGGTGGGGGTTGCTGCGGCTTGCGCCCTTCAGCTCAAGAGCCTGCGTGCCGAGTTGCGGGAGCGTGGCGACGGTGGCGCGGAAACGCTGGCAGCACTCGAGCAGGCCAACAACGCGCTCGATGCCCTGAACGTCGCGCTGGCCGAAACCCGCCGCACGGCCAATGCCATCGCGCAGCAGCAGACGACCGATGCGGCCGTGGAGCAGCAACGTTACCTGACCATCGCACGCGAGTTCTCGCAAGCTGGTGACCGGATGGATGACCTGCGCCGCGAGACGGCCCAACAGCTCGGCGCCAATCGCGAGGGCATCGAGCATCGCCTGGACAAGGTGCGCGAGACGGTCGATGCTCAGCTGGGCGCCATCCGCAAAGACAACAACGTGCAGCTCGATCAGATGCGCGCGACGGTGGACGAGAAGCTCTCCCGCACGCTCAACGACCGACTGTCGGCATCGTTTAAGCAGGTGAGCGACCAGCTCGAGGCCGTGTATAAGGGCCTGGGCGATATGCAATCTATCGCCACCGGCGTAGGCGACCTCAAGCGTGTGCTGGGCAATGTAAAAGCGCGCGGCATTTTGGGCGAGGTGCAGCTGGGTGCAATTCTGGCGGACATCCTTACACCCGACCAGTATCTGGAAAACGTCGCCACCAAGCCCGGTGCCTCGGAGCGCGTTGAGTTTGCCGTCAAGCTGCCGGTAGACGAGGGCGATCCCGTGCTGCTGCCGATCGATTCCAAATTCCCGGGCGACGCGTACGAGCATCTGATCGACGCCCAGGAGTCGGGCGATGCGGAGGCCGTTGCCGCAGCGCGCAAGACGCTCGATATGATGGTGAAACGCGAGGCAAAGGACATCTGCGAAAAGTACCTGAGTGTGCCGGCAACGACCAACTTTGGCATCATGTTCGTGCCGTTTGAAGGACTGTACGCCGAGGTCGTCAGCCGCCCCGGGCTTATCGAGACCCTGGGCCGCGACTATCACGTCAACGTAGCCGGTCCCAGCACCATGGCGGCCATCCTCAACAGTCTGCAGATGAGCTATCAGACGTTTAAGTTGCAAAAACGTACCGACGACGTGCTGCGCGTGCTCTCCGCCGTCAAGGCCGAGCTGCCGCGCTATCAAAAGGCGCTGCGCCGCGCCCAGCAGCAGATCGAGACCGCGGGCAAAACGGTCGAGGGCATCATCACCACGCGCACCAACGTCATGGAGCGCAAGCTCAAGGACATTGACGTGCTGGAAGATGCCGAGGAGGCCGACGAGATTTTGGGGCTTACGTCCGTGGAGCTGCTCGCAGACCAAAAAGACGAGGACTAATTGCAACAAGACGGTGGGGCGCCGGCGTAAACGCGGGTGCCCCGCTGCTTTTCGCATCGCGCTTGCCTGAAGTGCGCTTTAGTGTGCAACAATGGCGTTTCGCCCTATCAGACGCGAAAGGAAGCCCATGTCCCAGAGAAGCACCAGCCCGCTCAGCCGCTCCACCGTGCGTCGCACGCTGCAGCGTTTTTGGGACGTCACGCGCACGCAGCCGCTGATTGTCTTTCTCTCGGTGCTCTCGTCGGCGGGCTACATCTTTTTGCTGACGTTTGCCAATACCTATGTGATGGCCCTTATTGTCGACCGCGTTCAAGCCGCTCCCGTGGTGGGCGACCAGGTGTTTGAGGTCTTCGGCCCCTATATCCTGGCGCTCGTACTCGTTAACCTGGTGGGTCAGATCCTCTCCAAACTGCAAGACTACACCGTCTACAAGCTTGAGATTGCGGGCAACTATCACCTGGCGCGTCTATGCTTCGACACGCTCTCCAACCAATCCATGACATTCCATACTAGCCGCTTTGGCGGATCGCTTGTGAGCCAGACGAGCCGTTTTATGAGCGGCTACACGGGTCTGGTCGACGTGACGGTGTATTCGCTCATCCCCACCATCACCTCGGTCATCTGCACCGTGGCCGCACTCGCCCCGGTGGTGCCGACGTTTACCGTGATCCTAGTGTGCATCATGGTCGTCTACATCGCGTTTGTCTGGCTTATGTACAAGCGCATCATGCCGCTTTCAGCCGCGACGTCCGCCGCGCAGAACAAGCTGTCGGGCGTGCTGTCCGACGCGGTCACGAACATCTTGGCCGTCAAGACTTGCGGGCGCGAGGACTTTGAACGCGATCTGTTCGACGCCGCCGATCGTGCCGCGCGCGATGCCGAGACGGTCTCGATGCACGCCATGATGCAGCGCAACTTTACGACCTCGGGTCTTATCGTCATCACTATGGCCGTGGTGAGTGTGTTCGTGGCGGGCGGCAACGCGTGGTTTGGCATCTCGGCCGGCTCGCTCGTCATGATCTTTACCTACACCTATAACCTCACCATGCGCCTGAACTACGTAAGCTCCATGATGCAGCGCATCAACCGCGCGCTCGGCGAT
>JAXKHW010000103.1:0-1519 GCA_036549635.1 Collinsella sp.
CTTTTCCTGCGTGGACTTGACCTCGGCGAGCGGCGCCTTAACGGCGACGATGAGTGACTTGGCGCGGCTGAGCACGTCGGCCTCGTCGGCGGCGATAAGCGAATCGATGGCGCGAACCATCTGACGGCGGGCGTCCTGGCGCTCGGCGCTCTTGAGGAACTCGATGCCACGCGTGGGGCTTCCCGCTACGGCGACGGCCATGCGGCAACGCGCAGGGTCCTGACCGGTGGCGCGGCTCACGGCCTGCGCGGCGACGGCGGGCGATACCAGTCGAAACGGCACGCACTGGCAGCGGCTCACGATGGTGGGCAACATCACGTCTGCCGAGGTGCCCAGCAGGATGAACATAACGCCCTCGGGCGGCTCCTCGAGTGTTTTGAGCAGTGCGTTGGCGGTGTTGGCGCGCAGTTGCTCGGCACGGTCGATGATGTAGACCTTGGCCTTGGCACGGATGGGCGCCAGAGGCACGTCATCGAGCAGCTCGCGGGTCTGGGCGATGAGGTAGCCCGTGGCGCTCTCGGGCGTGTAATAGTGCACGTCGGGGTGCGTATGGCGGGCGACGCGCACGCAGCTATCACATGAGCCGCAGCCATCCTGCTCGCACAGGAAGGCTTGGGCGAGCGCCCACGCGGCGTCGAGCTTGCCCGCGCCGGGCGCGCCCAAAAACAGGTAGGCGTGCGATGCGCGACCGCTGGCGACGGCATTGGTCAAAAAGTCGCGCACGCGCTCTTGGGTGTCGAGCTTGGCCAGCAGACTTGCCTGAGCGGGGGCCATGCTACTCGGCCTCCTGGGCAAGCGCAGCGGTGACGGCGTCCTGGGAAATGTCGAGGCCGTAGGCGCGAACCCGCTCGACCGTCTGCGCGAAGACTTCCTCGATGGACGCGGTCGCGTCGATGAGCTTTACGCGGTTTGGTTCCTCGGCGGCAATGGCGCAAAATCCCTGGTAGACGCGCTCTTGGAAGGCCATGCCCTTAGCCTCCATGCGATCTGCCGCACCACGGGCTGCCATGCGCAGCGCCGCCTGCTCGGGCGTGATGTGGTAGACGAGTGTGAGCGCCGGGTGCGTACCCGCGACGGCCAGGTTGTTGGCATCGCGCACCATCTGACGATCGAGGCCGTCGGCAAACGCCTGATAGCAGGTCGTGGAATCGTAGAAGCGGTCGCACAGGACCACCTTGCCGGCAGCAAGAGCAGGCGCGATGACCTCGTGCACCAACTGGGCGCGCGCGGCCTCGTAGAGCAACAACTCGCAGGTGTCGCCCATCGCCGTATTGGCGGGGTCGAGCAGCAGAGCACGGATCTTTTCGCTGATGGCGGTACCGCCCGGCTCGCGCAGGCTCACAACCTGGTAGCCAGCGAGCTCGAGCGCACGGGCAAGCAGGCGCGCCTGCGTGGACTTGCCGGCACCGTCGACGCCCTCGAGCGTGATAAAGCTATGTTGAGCGGGCTCAAAAGCCATGAGCGCAGCCCCTTCCTACAAGGCGCGTAAATGCGAGTTATAGCAACCAAGCCATGATAC
>JAXKHW010000104.1:0-16566 GCA_036549635.1 Collinsella sp.
GCTGGGAGTGGGCGAGGCTCGAGAGCGTCACCACTTACATCCAGAGGGGCAAGTCGCCGAAGTATTCGACCGTCGAGAAATACCCCGTGATCGCCCAAAAGTGCAACCAATGGAGCGGATTCTCCGTGGAAAAGGCGAGGTTCATCGACCCAGCCACCGTATCCAAGTACGCGGATGAGCGGATTCTGAAGGATGGTGACCTTCTCTGGAACTCGACCGGCCTCGGCACGTTGGGCAGGATGGCGGTCTATGACTCGGCGAAAAACAGATACGGCTGGGCCGTCGCCGACAGCCACGTGACGGTGATCAGGACGCGGGAAGATTGGCTTGATCACCGGTTTGCCTTCGCCTATTTCGCGGGGCCGTCAGTCCAGTCTGAAATTGAAGACCAGGCAAGCGGCAGCACGAAGCAGAAAGAGCTTGCGCAGGAGACGGTCAGAAACTACCTAATCCCAGTTCCGCCCCTCGCCGAGCAGCGTCGCATCGTTTATGAAGTTGACTGGCTTTTCAAAATACTTGTCTAACTGTTTTCATGACCTCGTCGAAAGGAAGATGTCATGAGAATGTTTGTACAATACTTGCAGGAAAAGGGTTATACGGAAAACACTGTTGATTCTTATTCCTTTGCAATATGCCAGCTTATCGATAAAACTCAGTCTCTAACAAACCAGTCACTTCTTGCGCACAAAGAGTGGCTGGTTTCTTCATTCGCTCCGAAAACGGTTAACAACCGCATCGGCGCAATTAACACCTACCTTGATTTCATCGCTTTCGATGGAATCCGACTCAAAGGAGTGCGAATTCAACAGAAGCCGTTTCTCGACAATGTCATCAGCAATGAACAATACATGCAGTTAATCAGCGGCCTGAAGCAAGACGGTGATTGGTTTTGGTATTTCATCGTTCGCTTTCTTGGTTGTACGGGTGCGAGAGTAAGTGAGTTAAGACAGTTCAAAGTAGAACACGTTACCGCTGGATATATGGACATTGTTTCAAAAGGCCAGAAGCTCAGGAGAATTTGGATACCTGACTCTTTGCGTGAAGAAAGTCTTACATGGAAAGCCAAGCCAATGAATGGCCTTCTATTTCCAGGCAAAAACGACTACGCGATTACTTCGCGCGGCATATCCGTAGGGTTGAAGCGTGCCGCACTGCGCTATGGCGTCGACCAAGACGTCGTATACCCGCATTCATTTCGGCACTTGTTCGCAAAAAACTTTATCAACCGCAACCCAGATATTTCACTGCTTGCTGATCTTATGGGACACGAAAGCATTGAGACAACGCGAATCTGTCTGCGGCGCACTGCCGATGAACAGCGCGCCGCGGTTGATGAAGCAGTCAATTGGTAAGAGCAAATACTTCGGTGACTCTAGAAACAATTCGTTTCTGCTCGCTGGCCGGGGGAACAGGAACTAGAGCGCGATACAGCCTGTTGTCATTGATTGCCGGATAGGCAACCCCCTTCGCGTTCTCATTGGCATTTGCATAAGAGTCAAAGCTAGGAGAAACCAAAAAGTAGAGAAGAAAACTAGGAAGGAATCCGTCAAGACATGAAAGGACAGCAAACCCAGTACTTGCGATGGGCTTAATATTAAAATCCTTATCTACGATACAGGCATTATGCAAATAAGGGCGGACGGTCGCATAGAGCACATCATTCTTTGCGACTAGCTTTCTTGCTCGTGAGGGCGCGTCAGCTGCATTTATAACAGTTTCTTGTCCGAGCTTTTGGTTCACATTGTCAATCGACGAGATGTCGATATAGGCAAAACGCGCCTCAGGCCTCTTCTGCCCGCGATTCAAGACAAGAGACCCTAAACGACGCCACTCCCAGCTCTCGGGTATCTCGAACGGGATCTCGTCCTCGATGCAGACGGGCCCGGACTCGCGGCCCCTGGCGTCCACCCTCTTCTCATAGCGGCGGCCATCGGAACCGGCGAAGATGATCGACTCACCGCCCTTCGGGGCCTTCATCTCCCCCTCGGCCACGAGCTGCCGGCGCTGCCCGCGGATGCGCTCCAGCAGAACGCCGGCGGGCTCGTCTGCGGGGTCCTGCGGCACGAGCCCTCCCTGAACCGCCAGCTGCAGCACCGACTTGCGCAGGCGGCCGGGCAGCGCGGCGTCGAGCGCCTCGCGGGCGTCCTCGAGCCCGCCGTACTCCTCGACCAGGGGCATGAGCTCATTCACCCGCTCGACGATGCGGCGCTGCTCGGCGAGAGGCGGAACTGGGACCAGAATGACGTTCAATGACTTCTGATTAGTCTTTGGCATTTTGACACGCGTATCACCCTTAAGCGTCTCCTCAGTGAAGAAATTGCTGAGGAGAACCGTGAGGACATATTCAGGTTGCAGCTTGGTGTTGAGCGGATACATATCCGCACTACACAGCCCATCAAAAGGGGCGATAACCGCCTTTCGAAGAGCTGGACGAATCTTCGAATAGAGAATCTGTCCCGCAGAGAACAGGTGATTGGCGCTCTTAACCTCGTCGGCCTTAACACTATGACAGAACAAGAGCTTTCCGGTGCCTTTTTGGATGTTGTCAGGCGCGATATGAGGAAAGTCCTGATATTTCAACGGGTCGACCAAACGCGCTGCAATTCCAATGACTTCACTAAATCTCGCCCAGGCCCAGCTTTCCGGAATCCCAAACGGAACCTCGTCCGCGATGCACTTGTCGCTCAGAACGCGTCCCTTAGTGTCCACGTGCTTCTCATAGGGGGAGCCATCGGAACCGGATTGGCTTTCAACTGTATTCGCGACAAGCGTTGTAAAATCTAGTGAGACGAGCATCCCGGTTGCTCCAGCGCTTCGATGCTCTGGTCTTTAGCGTCTTTCGTTCAGTGGGGGACTGACCGCAAGCGGCGTAAACAAGAAAGGGGGCAACCGTAAATGAAAGCAACCGAGGCGAATCTGCTCGACCTTATGGGCGTGGCGAAGATGCAGTTTGTCATTCCCGTGTACCAGCGAGTTTACTCGTGGAGTGTAAAAGAGTGCGAGGTGCTTTGGGATGACGTCATGCGAGCGGGTCGTGATGGCGTACCGCACTTCGTGGGATCGATGCTTTATATCCCCGAGTCCGAGAGCTCAGCCACGAGAATTTCGCGAGTACTTTTGATTGACGGACAGCAGCGCATGACGACGTTTTCGTTGATGATCGCTGCCTTGGCTGACTATTTGGAGGGCAACCCCGACAAGGCCGGCTTCCTTGGCGATCTCAAGATCTCAGCGCTGAGGAAAAACTACCTCTTTAACGATGACGACTACAACGGTTTGGCGCGCTACAAGCTGGTGCTCTCGCAGGACGATAAAGAGACGCTGTTCTCCATCGTGTCTGGGTCTCCCATACCAGATGAAAAATCGGATCGCATTGTCGAGAACCATGCGTTCTTCCGCGAGAAGATGCGCGGGAAATCATTCGATCCGGCAAGGCTTTGGGCAGGGCTAAACCGCGTGCAGGTCATCGACACTAAGCTCACCGCTGGCGTCGATAATGCCCAGCTCATATTTGAGTCCATGAACTCCAAGGGTAAGCCGCTCACGCCTATCGACCTCATTCGTAACTACGTTCTTATGTCGCTTCCCAACGACGAGCAGACCAAGCTCTACGAGGGTTACTGGCATCCGCTCGAGCGCTTGTTCGGAAAAGGCGGCGAAGAAGAGTTCAATGCATTTATCTGGTACTGGCTGTGGCTTAAAGTTCCCAATAGGATGCCGAAGGAGAACGAGGCCTACTACGAGTTTAAGCGCTATTTCGCCGACGACTACGATGGTGACACCGAGGGTCTGCTTAAGGAGCTGCGCGGGTATGCACATAGATACGCCAGTCTGTTCCTTGGTAAGGAGAAGGACGACGGACTGCGCCGAGTGTTCGGCAGAATCGTAAGCCTCGACGTGAAGCAGATAAGGCCCCTCTTAATGTTGCTTTACTCGGTTTACGAGGGGAATGGACTAGACCGCAATGCGTTTTTACGTATCTGCGAGACTATCGAGTCGTTTCTGTTCAGGCGAGCGGTTTGCGGCAGACTTACCACGGGCCTAAATAATTTCTTTGCCGGCATGTATCGCAATCTCGAGCAGCAGGACGATATAGAGGAGTACGTTACGGCGATGCTCCTTATCCACAGCAGCGGGATGACTGCATACTTTCCGACAGACGAGCATTTTGTCGAGGAGTTTAAGACGCGTGACTGCTACAACCGCTTCTCTAAAAAGCGCTATTACCTGGAACGCATGGAGAACTGGCACCACCCGAAGGAGTCCATCTCAGCCGACGATTACCAGATCGAGCACATCATGCCCCAGACGATCGATGATGAGCACGGCTGGAAGGAATCGCTTGGTGAGAACTGGGAAGACGTCCACGACAGGCTGTGCAACAACTTGGGAAATCTTACGCTGACGGGATACAACCAGGAGTACTCAAACCGGTCGTTCTCGGACAAGCTCAATCTGCCTGACGTCGGATTTAAGTGCAGCCCGCTCTACCTAAACAAATCGATTGTCTCGCATGAAAAATGGGGTGAGGAAGAGATTGGGCAGCGCGCGGACGAGCTGGCGAAAGAAGCGTGCGAGATATGGAAGTATCCCGACCTCCCGGCAGACGTCGTCGACAAGTACCGTCCTTCTCGCGGGGAGTCTGACGAGGCGCCTATTTGGACTCTGCAGGAGAATCACCCCACTTTTGCCGAAGGCGGACTCAACCAGAAGCTTTTCGATGAGGTGCGCGAGTCTGTTCTGAGTGGTAATCCTTCGTGGGAGTCCTATATAGCCAAGTACTATGTAGGACTCAGGTCGGGCAAGCGAAAACTGCATGCCGTGCTAGAAGGCAGGACCAGCAACGGTGGTTGGATCGCCGTTGGCCTGGCAAAGAGCGTGGACGACCTAATTGATCCAGAGGACATGTGTCAGGACAAACGCGCACAGGGCGGATTTGGCCCGGGCTTACCCACTTACGTTGCGCTTCGGAACGCCGATGACATTCCTGCGGTGCTCGATCTCATAAAGCAGTGCTAGGTTGAAGGCCGGGAATCTAATTCCCGGCCCTTGCCAGCTCAAAATCGTCGATAGCCCATTCGCCCGTCTACGCCCCCACAATCCCGCGAGTCGCTTGATTTGGTTTACGGCCCTCAGTTTTCGGCATCTGTTACTCGTCGTCCCCGTCGTTGGGGTCGCCCTTGAGGGTGTTGATGCCCAGGTACTGGTTATCGTCCTCTTTTTGCTGGGTCTCCGACTCCGCTTGGGTGGGGCCGCGGAACAGCTGGAATCCCTCAAACGCAATGACACCGAGCAGGGCAATGACAATGGCGATAAAGGCAACCTTGACTGCCTGCGGAAATTCCGAGAAACGCAGCGCCTTTTCCTTGGCGTAATAATCGGCGAAGCGCTCTTCGCCCGTGCTTTTGGTATACGCCGGCGCGGACGCGGCCTCCGGGTCATATTCCGGTGCAGGCGTGGCAGCGTACGGATCGTTGGGATAATCGCTCGATGCGGTGCCATAATCCTCGGTCTCGATGCGACCGTTGCCAGCATAGCCATCGGAATAATCGGAATATGCTGCACCGCCCTCATAGTCCACGGCGCTCGTGTTGGCGGCAAAAAGCGGGTTAACTGGAACGTCGAGCGCCGGCATGCCGGTAGAGGTCTCATCCAGATCGGTTGCAGCCCAGGAATCGTAGGCAACCTGATGGGCAACGGGCTCGTCGAGCCTTGCGATCGGAGGCTTGCGTGCCGCAGGAACAGGCAACTGCTGGGCGCTGTACATAACGGTGCTGTCGGCCGATTTGCCCTGCGTCGCTGCAGCGAGAAATGCCGCCGTCTCGGACGGGTCGCCTGCGGGGCGGGGAGCGGGCGTGGGCGCCGAAGTGGGTGCGGGCGTAGGCGCGGGCGTCGAAACAGGCGACTGCGCAGGAGTCGGCGCAGGTGCGGACTTAGGCGCAAGTGCGGGATTGGGGCTTGACGGGCGAGCCCCGCCGCCCATGAGTTCGTCGGCGGTCCACGGGCGATCATCCATCACGTCGTCAAGGCTCAGTGAAAACAGGTCGTCTTCACCCTCATCGAACATGCGGTGCACATGTCCACCAATTGCCGGAATCAATCCGCGACCGGTGCATGATGCCTTGCTCAACGCCATTCTGTTCCATCCTTTCGAAATACTAATGGCATCGATTATATGGAACTTCCCAAGCTGCTCGGTCTTGGATTCGTGCTTTCCAGAACTCGCGCTCAAAAGGGGAGGGGCAATCCAGGCGAGTGCCTACTTGTCGCCGGCCGCCGCCTTGGCCTCATTGAGGTAGCTATAGAAGCTGTACTTGGAGATGCCAAAGAACTCGCAGGCGCGCTCGCTCGACTTGGAAATGAGGAAGGCGCCGCGACGGTCGAGGTAGCCAATGGCACGAATGCGCTCGTCTTTGGTCATGAGTGCCGCGGGCTTGCCCACAAACTGCTCGCACTCGTGCAGCAGGTCCTCGAGCAGGTCGCCGATGTTCTTGGTAATGGGCTCGGGCTCGGTATAGCCCGTGCCGCCGGTGCCGGTAAAGGCGTCGAGCGAACGCTCAAAAGCCTTCATGAGCGTAATGTCAAAGTTGATGCCCAGAATGCCGACGGGCTTGCCCTCGTCGTTGCGGATAAAGATCGTCGACGATTTGAGCAGCTTACCGTCGGTGGTTTTAGTGAGGTACGGCTCGCGGTCGTGTACATCGGTGGCGCCCTCGTGCATGGACTCAAACACAATATGGCTGGGACCGTCACCCAGTTTGCGCCCGCTGACGTGGCCGTTTTCGATCACCACGATGGAGTGGTCCACGTCCTCGGTTTCCAGGTCGTGGACGACGACTTCGCAGTTGGGGCCAAATTGGAGCGCCAGACCGTGTGCGAGGCGCTTGTAAAACTCAATCTGTGCGGGGGTCATGGGTGCCTTCCTAAAAATTAGTTTGGGCACACTTTGCCATAAACCACACTTGACCGCAAACAAATCCATCAACAAGGCAATTCATGACCGTTCGGCGGCGAATAAGTACCGATTACGGCAACAAACAATTCGTTAGGTATGCCAATCAAAAAGTGTGATAGAACATTACTAACAAACTTTTTGTTTGGCATCCACATAAAAGTTCAGCCGTGTGAATGGGATCGGGCTGAAACGCGTATGCGGGGGCCGGCAAGAGAGGACTTAAGGAGTTCACCGTATGGCCGATAAGATCCAGTGGGCGGGCAACACGATGCCCAAGAGCGATGACAAGCACTTGGGAATCATGAGTCTCGACCACGTGAAGAAGGCCCGTGCCTTCCACCAGTCGTTCCCTCAATATACCGTCACCCCGCTTGCCCGCCTGGACGGTCAGGCTGCGCGCCTGGGCCTGTCCAACCTGTGCGTTAAGGACGAGAGCTATCGCTTTGGCCTCAACGCCTTTAAGGTTCTGGGCGGCTCGTTTGCCATGGCCAACTACATTGCCGACGAGACCGGCAAGGACGTTGCCGAGTGCACCTTCGATTACCTGACTTCCGATCAGCTGGCCAAGGACTTTGGCCAGGCTACCTTCTTTACCGCCACCGACGGCAACCATGGCCGCGGCGTGGCATGGGCTGCCAACAAGCTGGGCCAGAAGGCCGTCGTGCACATGCCCAAGGGTTCTACCAAGCCCCGCTTCGATAACATCGCCGCCGAGGGCGCCACGGTGACCATCGAAGAGGTCAACTACGACGAGTGCGTGCGCATGGCCGCCGCCGAGGCTGACGCCTGCGAGCGTGGCGTCATCGTTCAGGACACCGCCTGGGAGGGCTACGAGAAGATCCCGTCCTGGATCATGGAGGGTTACGGCACCATGGCTTCCGAGGCTGCCGAGCAGCTGCGCGAGATGGCCATCAACCGCCCGACGCACGTGTTTGTCCAGGCTGGCGTGGGTTCGCTCGCCGGCGCCGTGGTGGGCTACTTCACCAACCTGTATCCCGATAACCCGCCCACCTTCGTCGTGGTTGAGTGCGCGCCTGCCGCCTGCCTGTACAAGGGCGCTGCCGCCGGCGACGGCGATCCGCGCATCGTGGACGGCGACATGCCTTCCATCATGGCCGGTCTGTGCTGCGGCGAGCCCAACATTCTGGGCTGGGATATCCTGCGCAACCACGCCACCGCCTTCGTGTCCTGCCCCGACTGGGTCACCGCTCGCGGCATGCGCACCCTGGGCGCTCCCGAGAAGGGCGACCCGCGCGTCATCTCCGGCGAGTCCGGCGCTGTGACCACCGGCCTGGTCGAGACTCTCATGCTCGATCCCGAGTACGCCGAGCTCAAGGAACTCATCGGCCTGGACAAGACGAGCTCTGTGCTCTGCTTCTCCACGGAAGGTGACACGGACCCGGATCAGTACCGTCGCATCGTCTGGGAGGGCGAGTATCCGACCTGCTAGCAGACTGACCTGTCCGGAGGCAGCCGGAGGACTTTACTCCCTGCTCGGACAGTCCTGCTCGCACGGAGAGCACATTAAGTGCTCTCCGGCTCGTGCGGAACTCGCGACGGAGCAAAGTCCTCCGTCCGCCTCCTACGTTTACTTGCTTGCCGGGTACTCGACCTCACGCTGCTTGGCACAAGTGATCTATCTGAAATATCTACCTGTAGGTAAACCCTTGTAGAAAGGTTGACTGTTATGACTAAGGAACTCGATTTCGAGGCAATTAAAAACGCTGCTGAGTCCCATCGTGCTGATATGACGCGTTTTCTTCGCGCAATGATTAGCCACCCCTCTGAGTCCTGCGAGGAGGGTGAGGTTGTTGCCTGCATTAAGGCCGAGATGGAGAGCCTTGGCTATGACGAGGTCAAGGTCGACGGCCTGGGCAACGTCATGGGCTTTATGGGCGAGGGCGACAAGATCATCGCCATCGACTCCCACATCGACACCGTCGGTATCGGCAACATCGAGAACTGGGACACCGATCCCTATGAGGGCTACGAGACCGACGAGATCATCTACGGCCGCGGCGGCTCCGACCAGGAGGGCGGCATGGCTTCTGCTACCTACGCCGCCAAGATGATGAAGGACATGGGCCTCATCCCCGAGGGCTACAAGATCATGGTCGTCGGCACCGTCCAGGAAGAGGACTGCGACGGCATGTGCTGGCAGTACATCTACAACAAGGACGGCATTAAGCCCGAGTTCGTCATTTCCACCGAGCCCACCGACGGCGGCATCTATCGCGGTCACCGCGGCCGCATGGAGATCCGCGTCGACGTTCACGGCACCTCCTGCCACGGCTCTGCTCCCGACCGCGGCGACAATGCCATCTACAAGATGGCCGACATCATCGCCGACGTTCGCGCTCTCAACAACAACGGCTGCGACGAGTCGACCGACATCAAGGGTCTCGTCAAGATGCTCGACCCCAAGTACAATCCCGAGCACTTCGAGGATGCCCGCTTCCTGGGCCGCGGCACCTGCACCGTCAGCCAGATCTTCTACACCAGCCCCAGCCGTTGCGCTGTCGCTGACTCCTGCGCCATCTCCATCGACCGTCGCATGACCGCCGGTGAGACCTGGGAGTCCTGCCTGGACGAGATCCGTAACCTGCCGGCCGCCAAGAAGTACGGCGACGACGTGAAGGTCTCCATGTACATGTACGACCGTCCGTCCTGGACCGGCGAGGTCTACGAGACCGAGGCTTACTTCCCCACGTGGATCAACAAGGAGACCGCTCCGCACGTCAAGGCCCTCGTCGACGCCCACAAGGCCATGTTTGGTGACGAGCGCATCGGCTGCGAGCCCAGCATGGACAAGCGCACCGGTCGTCCGCTGTGCGACAAGTGGACCTTCTCCACGAACTGCGTTTCCATCCAGGGCCGCTATGGCATCCCCTGCGTGGGCTTTGGCCCGGGTGCTGAGTCTCAGGCTCACGCTCCCAACGAGGTCACCTACAAGGACGACCTGGTTACCGCTGCCGCCATGTATGTGGCTGCCCTGAACCTCTACGATCCGAGCCAGGCCGATGGCGACGCCACCGTGTTCCGCGCCGGTTTGACCAACAACAAGATCGACTAGTCCCATTCCTCGATCTTGTTGAGCCGGGGGCCGCTCGCGTCCCTGGCACTCCCCGTTGACTTGGGGCCCGCGGTCGTTATCTCCCATGCTTCCTCAACGGTGGCGGGTCCTCGTCATGGTGCTCTGCATGTTCTAGCCACACGCGCATGCCGGAGCACATCTACTCATTGCGATCGTTTCATCTTTTCGAAAGGACATTTCCATGGACGCTAAGTTTACCGAGCTCGTCGAGCAGCTGAACGGCCTCGATTTTAAGGGTATGTACGGCAGCGACTTCCTGCACACCTGGGACAAGACCACCGATGAGCTCAAGGCTCTCTACATCGTCGCCGACGCCCTGCGCGAGCTGCGTGAGAGCAACGTCTCGTCCAAGATCTTCGACTCGGGCCTGGCCGTCTCCCTGTTCCGCGACAACTCCACCCGTACGCGCTTCTCCTTCTCTAAGGCCGCCAACCTGCTCGGCCTTGAGCTGCAGGACCTGGACGAGAAGAAGTCGCAGATCGCTCACGGCGAGACCGTCCGTGAGACCGCTACCATGATTTCCTTCATGGCCGACGTCATCGGCATCCGCGACGACATGTACATCGGCAAGGGCGACGCCTACATGGCCGAGGTCTCCGAGTCTGTCCAGCAGGCTTACGAGGATGGCGTTCTGGATCACCGTCCCACGCTCATCTCTCTGCAGTCCGATTCCGACCACCCCACGCAGTCCTCTGCCGACATGCTCTACCTCATCAACGAGTTTGGCGGCCTCGAGAACCTCAAGGGCAAGAAGGTTGCCGTCACCTGGGCCTATTCGCCCTCTTACGGCAAGCCGCTGTCCTGCCCGCAGTCGCTGATCAGCCTGCTGCCCCGCTTTGGCATGGACGTCACCCTGGCCCACCCCGAGGGCTACGACCTCATGCCCGAGGTCGTCGAGCGCGCCAAGGGCTATGCCGCCGAGTCCGGCACCACCTTTAAGCAGGTCAACACCATGGCCGAGGCCTTCGAGGGCGCCGACATCGTGATCCCCAAGAGCTGGGCTCCGTTTGCCGCCATGGAGAAGCGTACCAATCTGTACGCCGAGGGCGACGACGCCGGCATCGCAGCGCTCGAGAAGGAGCTGCTCGCCCAGAACGCCACCCATCAGGACTGGTGCTCCACGACCGAGCTCATGGAGAAGACTGCCAACGGCCAGGACACCATCTTTATGCACCCGCTGCCCGCCGACATCTCCGGTGTCTCCTGCGAGCACGGCGAGGTCAACGCCGACGTCTTCGACATGCACCGCGTGGGCATGTACAAGGAGGCCAGCTACAAGCCGTACGCCATCGCAGCCATGATGTTCCTGCAAAAGGTTGCCGATCCCGCCGCTACCCTCAAGGCCCTCGACGAGCGCAACACCGCCCGTTGGCTCCAGGCCTAAAGCCGGGTTGAGGTAAGCCATGTAAAGGGGGCGCTCTGCCAACCGGCGGGGTGCCCCTTTTTGCATCGCGGGCGTGCGGGATAAGCGCTTTCGATGTAGATGCCCGCGGCGCGAGTTATGGGTACGATGGTTTCAGGGGAGGTATCACCATGAAACTTGGATGCGTCATTATGGCTTCGGGCGAGGGCAAGCGATTTGGCTCCAACAAGATGCTCGCCGATATCTATGGCGAGCCGCTGATTGCCCGGACCATCGATTCGGTTCCCCGGGGCTTTGACGTCGTGGTTTCGACGCGTTGGCCCGAGGTCGCCCGGATTTGCGAGGACAAGCATTGCCCGTGCGTGTTGCACGAGGGCGAGCTGCGCAGCGAAAGCGTCCGTGCGGGCCTTTCGTGGAGAGTTGAACGCAACTGGAAAGGTTGCCTCTTTTTGCCGGGCGACCAGCCGCTTGTGAGTGCGGATTCTTTTGAGGCTATGGTTCGTACATTTGACGAGCGTGGCCGCAAGCATCCGGTGCGTCTTGCGTGCAACGGTGAGCCTTCGAGTCCGGTGCTCTTTCCGGCGGAATTGTTCGATGCGCTCATACGTCTTGAGGGCAAGGACGGCGGCGGTTCGATCCTCAAGGACCGTACCGATGTGGTGCTGGTCGAGGCGCGTGCCTACGAGCTGTGGGACGTCGATACCGCCAAGGGACAGCAACGCATAACGGAGCATATCGCCGCCTGCTCGTATTTTGATCGCGTGGCCAACTGTATTAATCAATAAGGAGCAACATGATCATCATCAAAAACGGCGCGCTCGTGACGCCCCAGGGGCTTCGCCGCGCCGATCTTGCCATGGAGGGCGACAAGATTGTGCGGATTGCCGCGGCGATTGAGCCGGCCGAGGGCGATACCGTCGAGGACGCCGCGGGCTGCTGGGTGTTTCCCGGCTTTATCGACGGCCACACGCACATGCAGTGCTGGACCGGCATGGATTGGACAGCCGATAGCTTTGAGACCGGCACGCGCGCGGCTGCCTGCGGTGGCACCACGACCATCGTGGACTACGCCACGGCCGACCGCGGCGTAACCATGCCCGATGCCCTTGCCGAGTGGCATCGCCGCGCCGACGGAACCTGCACGGCAAACTACGCTTTTCATATGGCACTCGCCGAGTGGAATGAGCGCAACCGCGCCGATCTTTCGGCCATGCGCGAGGCGGGCGTGTCGTCGTTCAAGACCTACTTTGCCTATGACCACCTTCGCTTGGACGATGCCGAGACGCTCGAGGTGCTGGAGGAGCTCAAGCACCTGGGCGGTATCCTGTGCGTGCATTGCGAGAACGGCACGCTGGTGAATGAACTTCAGAAGCGCGTGTACGAGCAGGGGATTCATGGGCCCGAGGGGCATGCACTCAGCCGTCCGGACGTGTGCGAGGCCGAGGCCGTGAGTCGTCTGCTGTATCTGGCGCACTTAGCCGGGGACGCCCCAGTCAACGTGGTGCACCTTTCGACCAAGCTGGGGCTCGAGGCCATCCGTGCCGCCAAGGCGCGCGGGCAGAAGAACATCTATGTCGAGACCTGCCCTCAGTATCTGATGCTCGACGATACGTGCTATTTGGAGCAGGGCGAGGACGGCTTTGCGGGCGCCAAATATGTGATGAGCCCGCCGCTGCGCCATGCGGGCGACCGTGCGGCACTGCGCGAGGCGCTTGTGGCCGGCGAGATCGATACGATCGCGACCGACCACTGCAGCTTTAACCTGCACGGGCAAAAGGACCGCGGGCGCGACGACTTCCGCGCGATTCCCAACGGCGGACCCGGTGTGGAGCATCGTCCCGTCGCGATCGCTACGAGCTTTGAGGGACAGCTGGGCCCCGAGGACCTCTGCCGCCTGATGAGCGAGAACCCGGCGCGCGTCTTTGGCATGTATCCGCGCAAGGGCTGTCTTGCCGAGGGTGCCGATGCCGACGTGTGCGTGTGGGATCCCAAGGCGCGCTGGACCATTCGCGCGGCGACGCAGCATCAGGCTGTGGACTACACACCGCTCGAGGGCTTTGAGGCACATGGCCGCGCCAAGGCTGTGTTTGTGAATGGCGTGCTGGCCGCGCGCGACGGCGAGCCCACCGGAGCCCAACCCGGCCGCTACGTCCCCCGCTAGCAGGAAGATCACCGGATTCCCCTCCGCAGTTGCGGTGGAATAGTTCCTGTTTAGCCGCCAAATAGGCCGTTTCAGGAACTATTCCACCGCAACTTATAGGTCTGCTGGGGCAGCGCCGGCTATTTGAGGCTGGTGGCGACGACGGAGCGGCCGAGGGCTGTCTCGAAGCGATCGGCCATAGCCGGGTCGCTGAGCGTGTCGACTTGGTTGAGCATGATGCGGGCATTGCTGAGGTTCAGCATCCGCAGCTCGGCATTGAGCACCTGGGCGACGCGCTCGGGCGTGGCGATGTCGGTGAGCTCGCAGCCGCAACGCTCGCAAAAGAGCTCGGGGCGGTGGACGGCTTCGTTGATGGGCTTGCCGAGCCCCAAGGCGCCGACGATCCAGACAACGTTTGCCGTGGCGGCGGGAATTACCGGCTCCCAGGCGGCATGCGCTTTGAGCGGGAGTCGCTTGCTGCCATCTGCCTCGGCCAACACGTAGTCAAAGCGCTGCGCCAGCTCGTTGAGCGGCTCGGCGGGGGCGGAGAGCTTGCCTGTCTCCGGGTCCAAAACACCCGCCTGGCAGATACTTCCGCGGCTCATGCCAGCGCATGCCTCGCAAGTGCAGCCAGGAACATGCAGAGCTCCCGGCTTCCAAGGCGCGGCGCCCAGGCGACGGCTCGACCCGTCCCATGGCACGCCGGCGACGGGAAACATGTGCGTGGTGGTACAGAGGAGCACGCGGCCGCCGGCGCGCATAAGCTCAAGGCCGAGCGTCTTTAGTAGGGTCGACTTGCCGCCACTGCCGATAATTGCGGTAATGCCCGGCTCGATCTTGAGCGTGGAGGCAAGGTTTCCGCTCGTCGTTTCCATCTGTTCACCGCCGTATAATACTGTGATAATAAATAATCATCAGAGTAGCGGTCGAACCGCTTTTGCTCTGCTCAAACCGTAGCACAGGGAGGTGCCCCGGGAATGCTCGTTTATGTTCGCGGCGCCGGTGATATCGCCACGGGTGTCGCTGCCCGTTTGGTGCGCGCCGGCGTGTCGGTCGTCATGGCCGATATCGCGGTTCCCACGTGCATCCGCCGCACAATCAGTTTTTGCGAGGCTATTCGCCTGGGCGAGGTCCAGGTCGAGGGCATTCGCGCTCGCTTGGCGCAGACGCCGGCAGAGGCGCTCGAGATTACCCAAGCGGGGGATGTTGCCGTCGTGGTGGACCCTCAGGCCAAGATGCTCGATGAGCTTAAACCCGCGGCTGTGGTCGACGCGATTCTGGCCAAGCGCAACCTGGGCACCACGCGCGACATGGCGCCTACCGTCATCGCCGTGGGGCCGGGCTTTACCGCGCCGATCGATTGCGACGCCGTGGTCGAGACCATGCGCGGGCATTTCCTGGGCCGTGTCATTACCCAAGGTTCGCCCCAGCCCAACACGGGCGTGCCGGGCATTATCGCCGGCTATGGCAGGGAGCGCGTTATTCACAGCCCCGTCGCCGGCGTGTTTCGGTCCGACCGCGCAATCGGCGACATCGTGAGCGCCGGAGACGTGATTGGCTACGCGGACGATACGCCCATGTGCACGCAGATCGATGGCTGTCTGCGCGGGCTTTTGGCGAACGGCGTGCAGGTGACCGAGGGCTTTAAATGCGCCGATGTCGATCCGCGCGGCGATGCCAGCTATATCAACTACATTTCGGACAAGGCGACGTCGGTCGGCGGCGGCGTGCTCGAGGCACTCGCTATGCTCACCGATATCTTTAGAGGATAGAAGGCGGCAATGGAAAAGCTCGATGTTGTGAATGCGGCGCTTGCCGCCCTGCGTGCTGGCGAGACGTGCGAGCTCGTGGTCGTGGCCGGCACGGCGGGGTCGTCACCGCGCGGTGTGGGCGCATGGATGGCCGTCTTTGCCGATGGCAGCCAGGCGGGCACTATCGGCGGCGGCAAGATTGAGCTCTTTGCGCTGGACGAGGCGCGAGAGCTGCTGGCCGCGGGGCAATCGCGTCTGGTCCGCTACACCATGGGCGGCGAGAACTCCGATACCGGCATGATCTGCGGCGGAGCCATTTGCCTGTGCTATCTGCATCTGGATGCGACTCAGGCACCGTTGTTCCAGGAAATTGCCGACGTCTTGGCCTATCGGCGCATCGGCGACTTCGTCATCGACTTTGAGCCGTTTATCGCGAGCGCGTTCGAGGGCGATGTAGCCGAGTACCATGGCGAGGAATCGCGCCGCACCATTGCAGGCTGCCCCGGGCTTTCGCTGGTGGAGGAGGGGAGTAAGGTCACCTACACTAACGCGGCCTCTGAGATTCCCGCGGCGCACATCGAGACGCTCTGCCCCGAGGGCCTGACCTATATCTTTGGCTGCGGCCACGTGGGCGCCGCGACGGCGCGCGTGCTCACGGCGGCGGGCTTTGCCGTCGTGGCCTGCGATGACCGCCCCGGCACGTTGACGCCCGAATGGGTGCCCGGTGTCTACGATCGTCGCCTGGTCGATTACAAGAACCTGAGCGAGCTGTGCCCCATCGGTCCGCGCGACCTGGTGGTCGTGGCCACAGCAGGCCACAAGTCCGATATCGACGTGGTGATTCAGGCCATGCGCGCCAAACCCGCCTATCTGGGTTGCTTGGGCTCGCGCCGCAAGACGGCCTTTGTGCGTGCCCGCCTGGAGCAGGAAGGCTTTACACAGGACCAGATCGACGAGCTGCACCTGCCGATCGGCGTCGCCATCGAGGCAGAGGACCCCGAGGAGATCGCCGTCTCCATCGCAGCCGAGATGATCCACCTGCGCCGCACCAAACTCATCCCCCGCAAGCGCTAATCGCATCCCCACCAATAAGTTGCGGTGAAATACGGACTGTTTAAGCCTGTTAGGCCGCCAAACGGGGGTGCGGACAGAAAGTTGGACCGTGAAGCGGTTCGGACTGGAGGTTCGCATGTACAGCAGGGAGAAGGTCGAGCTCTTCCTCCTGGCGACGGAGGACGGCATGGGGCCGACCGCCGCCGCGAA